>NZ_JBYSXB010000015.1:0-98047 GCF_058781765.1 Arthrobacter sp. FW306-1B-G06A
CCCCGAAAGGAAACCCCATGACCAAGCCCCTGCTCCTGAACGCCTTCGAGATGCTCGTCCCTGTACACCAGTCGCCGGGACTGTGGCGGCACCCGGACTCGCAGGCTTCTCGGTTCGCCGAGCTTGGGTACTGGACGGACCTTGCCCGGGCGCTCGAAGAAGGCGGCTTCCACGGGATCTTCTTCGCCGACGTGCTTGGCCAGTACGACGTCTACGCCGGCAGCGCCGACGAAGCCGCGCGCGGGGGCGTCCAGTACCCCGCGCTGGATCCGCTGCTCATCGTCACGGCCCTCGCAGCGGCGACCGAGCGCCTGGGATTCGGCGTGACGGTCTCCGTGACGTACGAGCAGCCCTACCTCCTAGCCCGCAAGTTCGGAACGCTCGACCACCTCACGGGCGGACGGATCGGCTGGAACATCGTCACGTCCTACCAGGACTCGGCCGCGAGGAACCTGGGGCTGGACCGCCAACTCCCGCACGACGAGCGCTACGACCGGGCAGAAGAGTTCATGGATGTCGTCTACAAGCTCTGGGAGGCCTCTGTCGGCGAGGAAGCAGTCCTTGCTGACCCGGCAGCGAACGTCTTCGTGGACCCGGCCCGCGTGCACGGAATCGGCCACGAGGGCCAGGGCTACACCATCCCCGGTCCCGCGCTCGTGAGCCCATCGCCGCAGCGCACGCCGCTGCTGTTCCAGGCCGGCGCATCCTCCCGGGGCAAGGCGTTCGCAGCCAAGCACGCCGAGGCCGTCTTCTTCTCCAGCTCGACCCCCGCCCAGGCCCGGAAGTTCACCGAAGCCCTCCGCACCGAGCTCGCCGCGGCCGGCCGCGCCCCCGGCTCGGTCAAGGCTTTCAATCAGGCCACGGTCATCGTCGCCGAGACCGACGAGGCGGCCGCGGCGAAGCTGGCCGACTACGAGGCCTATGTGGACACCGACGCTGCCCTGGCCCTGTTCGCGGGCTGGACAGGCATCGACCTCTCCGGCCTCGACCACGACGCACCGCTCGAGTACATCACGGGCGAGGGCAACCAGTCCGCCCTCGCACAGTTCACCACGCTCGACCCCGACCGGGCCTGGACGCTCCGCGAGGTCGCGAAGTTCGTCTCGATCGGAGGCCGCGGACCCGTCATCGTCGGCTCGCCCGGGACCGTCGCGGACGAGCTCGAGCACTGGGCCGAGGAAGGCGGACTGGACGGCTTCAACCTGACCTCCGCCGTCCGCCCCGCCGACCTGCTCGAATTCGCCCGACTCGTTTCGCCCGAGCTGCGGCGACGCGGGCTGCTCGCCCACACCGGGTCCCGCGCGACCTTCCGCGAAACCATCCTCGGCACAGGACCCCGGCTGGCACCCGACCACCCAGGACTGCGGGCAAAGGGCGTCACCCCCGACAGCACGGACACAAGGAAAACGCCGCCGGGGTCGCCTGCCTGAAGTGCGACTCCTAAAGTCATGGGCGTCAGGTCCCCCTGCGGCATCCACCCGGCGGCGACGGCTCCTTCTATAGTGCGCAGGTCTCATGACCCCGGCGACGTTGACATATTGCCCCGGCCATGGAATCGGGGAGTCCCCGAGAAAAGCCGGTCCGGGGCACCAACTGGGGTTATGCCGTCCGGCTGATCCTCCCCAGCCACGTGCAACGCCGTGGGTCATACGTGTGACCGTTGCCATGGCGCGGTTCTCGCATTTTGGGGATACTTGGTTTGCTCCTTCAGGCGCCGGATTCTTCCGCACTTCGCTCATATTGCGAGGACGTTCTAGGACCCCCTATGCCAGCACGACTCGTGCCACGGCACGGTGCTTGTCCAAACCCTTCAGCGCCGGTGGGGAATAACCTCGACGCCTGGGCGTCCGCCGATCAGTTGCTCGTACCCCATGACACCGTCGTCCGGCGGCGACGACAAATTGAAGAGCTACTAGGTTTTGAACTCAAGAACGTAATGGCTTTGACACACGTTGCGACCGGGCTCCAGCTCGAGGACATTGCTGCCGCAAGTCGGACATAACGGATCGAGGGGGCTCGCTCCTTCAAGGAATTGAGTCATAAAATCCAGCGCGCCCTCGGTACCTCCTGCCTGGCCGCTGGCTTTCCGGGCACAGGAAGGAATGCATTGCGCGCAACGCTCTCGATGGTTCCGCTCAACCTCTGACCTTGACGGCCCACACGATACGACGCAATTCCGGCTGATGAGCCGGTTACCCTGCCATCACCGGCTCTGACCTGGGTGATGCTTCGCGGGTGTCGTCGAGGAGTCCCACCGACGTGCCTAGTCTCGAGGCGCGAGCCGGCCGGCAACATAAAGTCCTCACGCCGTTAGCATCTGTTCTACGTACTCCAAGAAGTGCTTTGTCGTTGCCGTACCTGTCTCGTGGCGCCAGCACAGGCCATGACGAAATGTCGGTGCGTTGTCCGGGAGCGGTTTCCATACGACGCCGGGGAACTGCATCGCCTCGCCGCGTGAGCGTATCGCGATCGTGAACCCGTCTCCTTCTCCGACGGCAGAGGCGAGACGGATGGGGTCTGGCTCATACCGGTCCACTTCCCTCGTCCCGTGTGGGGAGAGGTAGTCCAGGACTCGATCATATGCGCCTGGGGCCTGTTCCCGGGGCCAGAAGAAGAACGGCTCACCCAAAAGGTCCTCGGGACTCACTTCTGCTTGAGAGGCAAGCGGATGTGAAGCGGGAAGTGCCACCGAAGGCGCCTCCTGGCTCACCTCAACGAACTCCAGGTCCTCATCCGTATCCACGGGGAGCAGCACAAGAGCCACGTCTACCTCTCCGCTTCGTAGCGCCTTGAGGTTCCAGTTCGTCCACGCCGTTTGGATGCGAACTTCCACGCCAGGGTAGTCACGCCGGAAGCTACTCAGCATGTTGTTGAACGCTGAAGGAGCGGGCGGGGGTGTGAGGACAATGCTAAGTGTCCCGGCTCGTCCGGATGCATACGCCCGCACCTCGTCCTCGACGCGCTCCAACTCCGCGATGAGATGCGCTGCGGAGCGATGGAGTGCCTTTCCGGCCACGGTCAACGTAACGCCACCTTCACGCTCGAACAACCGGACGCCGAGCTCTTGCTCTAGCTTGAAAATTTGTTGCGACAGGCCCGGTTGGGAGATCAGGAGCTTCTTAGAAGCGCGGCCAAAATGCAGCTCTTCTGCGAGGGCAAGAAAGTACCGAAGGCGCCATATTTCCATGCTGTGATGATAACGATAATTGTCGCTTATTGGATGCCCCTGATGTTCTATTGGACGCCCTCGCGAACCGGAGGTTTCATGGAAATGAACACTTCGTGACCACAAAGGTCCGATCAGTATGGAGAGCATGTCGGGGTCAGGCAGACAGTGCGGCGGATGCAGCGACGCTTTCATATCGCAAGCCCGATTTCCCCAGCAATCCAATCACAAAGGAAGCATTCATGCGCTATACGTTGTCCGCCGATACGGGCGGAACCTTCATTGACCTCGTAGTCAGCGATGAACACGGGAACATGCACATTGGCAAGGCACTGACCACGCACGGACGCGTGTTCGAGGGGATGGAGAAGGCGCTTTGCCGAGTCGGGGAAGACCTGGGCGTTCCGGCAAAGGAGATCCTTGAGAACACGGACTTGTTCATCTATGGCACCACCCGTGCAACCAACGCGATCGTTAACCGCACGGTAGCGAAAACCGCCTTCCTGACCACGGCAGGTTTCCCGGATACTCTGCTCCTCAAGGAAGGCGGAAAACGGGACGTCTTTGATTATCTGACTGAATACCCCAAACCCTACATTTCGCGGCGGAATACATTCGAGGTGCCGGAACGTGTCAACTCCGAGGCCCGGGTCGTAACCGAACTTGACGAAGCTGAAGTACGAAGGATTCTGACCCGGCTGCGAGACGGGGCCTACGAAGCGGTGGCCGTGTCGTTTCTCTGGTCGATTATCAATCCTGCACATGAATTGCGTGTCGGAGAGCTCATCGAAGAAGTCCTACCGGGCATACCGTACACCCTCTCTCACCGTATTGCGCCCGTCGTCAGGGAGTACCGACGTGCCTCGGCAGCGGCGATCGACGCGTCCCTCAAACCCTTGATGCAGCGGCATTTCCGGGAACTCGAGATGGACCTTCGGAATTATGGCTACGAAGGCCAGCTGTTGGTTTCCTCCAGCATCGGTGGGGTGTTGAGCATCGAGGAGATGATTGCCGCGCCCATCAACGCCGCGAAGTCGGGTCCGGCCATGGCGCCTGTTGCGGCCGTGGCGTTCTCCGAGGCCGAGCTGCTGGGTGGTAATACCATTGTCTGCGACACCGGAGGTACGACGTTCGATGTCGGCCTCTCACGGAACTCTGAGCTGATCTACACACGCGAAACCTGGTTGGGCGGCGAATGGGAAGGTGACCTGCTGGGCATCTCGTCGGTGGACATACGCTCCATCGGTTCCGGTGGTGGATCCATCGCCTGGGTGGACGAGGGCGGGCTGCTGAGGATCGGCCCCCAATCCGCCGGGTCCGAGCCGGGCCCTGCCTGCTACGGGCGAGGAGGGACCGAGGCGACCCTTTCGGACGCTGCGTGCGTCTTGGGATTCTTCGATCCGGAGTATTTCCTGGGCGGACGGATGGAGCTCGATGTCGAGGCCGCCCGCACAGCCGTGGCGCGGATCGCGGACCGGCTCGGCAAGAGCGTCCACGAGACCGCGTGGGGCATTCTCACCCTCTCCAGCGACCACATGGTCAAGGCCGTCAACGATATGACCGTCTCGCAGGGCCAGGACCCGAAAGAAAGCACCGTCGTTGCCGGCGGCGGCGCCGCCGGCCTCAACATCATGCAGATTGCCTCCGAACTGGGCAGCGAAAAGGTCATCCTGCCCAAGACCGCTGCCGCGCTTTCCGCCTCCGGCATGCATTTCGCCGACATCGTCAAAGAAGCTTCGGCACCCCTGATCACCCGCTCCGGCGAGTTCGACTTCGCCGCAGTTAACACCGCCCTCGAAACCCTCGAAGCGGAACTTCACGCCTTCGGCCTGCGCCTCAGCCTGACCACGCACGACTACCGCATCGAATACTTCACCGAAGCCAGATACGCCGGCCAGGTCTGGGACATCGTCGTACCGCTTCCCGGTTCACGGTTTGGCGGGTCCGCTGACCTTAACCTCGTAATTGACACCTTCCATGAAACGCACGAACGGCTCTTCGCCGTCCGCGATGAGAAGGCGGGCCTCGAGTTCATCAGCTGGAAGGCCCGGCTGGTAGCCGGCAGCATCGACACCAGCCGCGCCACCCCCGTGTCCGCGGAACGGTTCCGTGGCGCAGCAGACCGAACCCGTACCTGCTATTTCGGCCCGTTCGGACACATGGACACAGACATCTACCTTCCCAACGGTCTAACACCGGGCGCGTACGTATCGGGTCCCGCGATCATCCAGGAACCCACCACCACTCTGGTGGTCTACCCCGGAATGGCCGCAGAAGTCAGCGGATCCGGAAACTACATCCTTCACATCAACGACCTCGAAGGGAGCACCCTGCGATGACAACACAGACTGTCGACGACGTCACAGCCACGAGCTTCGACCCCATTCTCACCTCCATCCTGGCCAACCGCATGGACGGAATCGTCCGTGAAATGACGAGCACCATGCTCCGCTCTGCCCGTTCCGCGGTGATCAACAGCGGGCGTGACTTCTCTTGTGCGATCGCTACGGCCGACAGCAGACTGCTGGCTTGCGCGGAGGGTATACCGGTGCACATCTTCGGCGTGCAGTTGCAGGCCTCGGAGGTGGTTGCCGCCCATCCCGACATCGCCGAAGGCGACGCCTTCCTGGACAACAACCCCTACGGGGGCAACTCTCACGCCGCCGACCACACCGTACTCGTGCCGGTCTTCGTCGACGGCGAGCACATGTTTACCGCGATCTCCAAGGCCCACCAAGCGGACGTGGGCAACTCCATCCCGACGACCTACTACGCCGCCGCGAAGGACGTGTACCAGGAGGGGGCACTCATTTTCCCGGCTGTACGCGTCCAACGGCACTACGTCAGCGATGAAAACATCATGCGGATGTGCATGGCCCGCATCCGCGTGCCGGATCAATGGCACGGGGACTTCCTCGCCGCCGTCGGCTCCGCCCGGGTCGCCGAACGCCGGCTGAAGGAAATGTGCGCCAAGTTCGGCAAGGACGTCGTCAAGAACTTCATCGAAAACTGGTTCGACTACTCGGAGAACCTGATGAAGAAGGCAATCGGGAACTTTCCGGCGGCCACCCTGCACAACACCGGTGCGCACGACCCGTTTGCCCCGTACTTGCCCGAGGGTCTGCCGATCAGCGCCACCATTGAGATCAAACCCGCCGAAGGGCTCATCGCGGTCGACCTGACGGACAACCTGCCCAACGTGGACTGCGGACTGAACCTGACCGAATCCACCACCGTCTCGGCCGTATACAGCGGGATCTACAACAGTCTCGGGGTCAGCGTGCCTAAGAACGCCGGTGCTTTCCGGCGCATCGAAGTCAGGCTGAAGAAGGGCTCGGTCGTGGGAATCCCGGAATTCCCGCACAGCTGCTCCGTGGCCACAACAAACCTTACAGACCGGCTGACTAACTGCATCGGCTCAGCCTTCGCCCAGCTTGGCGAGCCCTATGGGATTGCGGAAGGACCTGTTGGCTTGGGAGTCCCCCACGCCGTTATTGCCGGCCACGACTCACGTACCGGCGAACGATTTGTGAACCAGCTATTGATGGGGGCAGCCGGTGGCCCCGGCAGTCCCACCTCCGATGGGTGGTTGACCTGGAATCTGCCCGGCACTGCAGGACTGACCTACCGGGACTCCATCGAAATAGACGAGATCAAGATGCCCATCCACTATCGCCATATCCGCATGCTCACCGCGGCAGGGGGCGCCGGCAGGAACCGGGGAGGATCAACCGTGGACATGGCCTACGAATCCAAAGAGGACGGGATCTCCGTCATCTACCCCTGCGACGGGCAGATCAACGCTCCCAAGGGCGTCCTGGGCGGCCACGACGGCGCCTTGGCTGCCGGATGGCGCATCGACACAGACGGCAATGAGACCATCCTTCCGAACAACGTCGAAATCGTCCTCAACAAGGGAGAAGCGATACGCGGCGTGGAATGCTCCGGAGGCGGGTACGGCAACCCGCTCGATCGCGATCCGCAAAAGGTGGCCGACGACGTTCGGGAGCTTTGGGAGACCCCCCAACGCGCCCGGGAGATCTACGGCGTCGTCCTCCGCGCCGACGGCGAAGACCTGAGCGTCGACGATCAGGCCACCCAGGACCTGCGGCAACGACTCAAATCGACAGCGTCCGGCCCCGTCGGCGCAAGCAACTGACGAAAGCCGCGTTCAGATATTCGCATGCAGGGCCACGGGATCCCTGCGGTGTTCTGACTCGTCCGCCTTACCCGCTCATATATGACCAGACTCACTGGCGTCCCCAACTCCAACAGAAGCAGACATCATGGATCACGTAGCCCCAATTATTGCCTGGCATCATGACTCGACCCAAGCCTTCGTCCCTACTTCGGAGGCGGGCGTCCGATGACAGGCCACAACATCAGACCAGCTTCGGAGCATTCAATGAATGACCGATATGCGGGGTCGCGCAGCTACATGGCCCGGGCTCGGCAGCTCATTCCGCGGGGGGTTACGTCTGCGAAGAGAGCGGCTCTGCGTCCGACTCCTCTCGTGTTCGCTTCCGCTAGCGGCAGCCACATCGTCGACGTTGACGGAAACGAGTACGTTGACTATGTAGGCGGCTACGGCCCCCTGCTGCTGGGCCACGGCTTCGAGCCTGTCGACTCCGCGGTGATCAAGCAGCTTGCCATGGGCACCCTCTTTGGTGGGCAGCACGCCGGGGAAGCCGAGCTCGCAGAATTGCTCATCAACGCGGTACCCAGTGCAGAACGGGTTCTGCTCAATGTGACCGGCAGCGAAGCAGACCATGCTGCTCTTCGCCTGGCCCGCGCTGCGACCAAGCGGCGGCTGATCATCAAATTCGCCGGGCACTACCATGGCTGGATCGATCCGATCACGGCGAACGGCCCCGGCACTCCGGTCCCGGCAACCCCCGACGACCGTGTCGCTCCGTCCTATGCCTTCAGCAGTGATGACATCCTGATCTGCCGGTGGAACGATGCGGAAGCGCTCCGCGGACTGCTTGCCGAGGTCGGTGGCGAGGTAGCAGCCGTCATTCTCGAACCCGTCGCTGTGAACGCCGGCTGCCTGGCACCCGATGACGATTACCTCCAAGCGGTCCGGGAGCTTTGCACAAAGCACCAGGTGTTACTGATCTTCGACGAAGTCGTCACCGGGTTCCGCGTGGCACTGGGCGGCGCACAGGAGCGCTACTCGGTGTACCCGGACCTCACGGTTCTAGGCAAAGCCATCGCCGGAGGACACCAAATCAGTGCCGTCGTCGGGCGGGAGGACGTCCTTCGTATCGCCGAAGACCGGATGGCCTGGGCGGGGACCTTCAACGGACACGCACTGGCGGTGGCCGCTGCCGCGGCCACGATCAAGCACCTGACCAGCCACCGAGAGGACATTTATCCGCGACTCGAACAGGCCTCCGGTGCATTGGTCGACGGCATCAATGCAGCCGGTCGTGCGGCGGGTGTTCCATTGACCGCGGCACATGTTGGCTCGGTGGTACGGCTGTACTGGGGGGTGCCATCGCCGACCAATCGCTACGAGAACATCCTTCTCGGAGACACTCAATCGCTCAGCGAATTTTCGGCCCGACTCGTCGACCTCGGTATTCACGGGCGGGAAAGCGGCCTCTGGTACGTGTCAGCGGCACACACCATGGCCGACATCGACCGGACAATCGCCGCGGCTGAGACAGCGCTGACCCAAATGAGCTCATCGCCTCAGACCCTTGGCACTTTGGTGCGGTGAATCATGGGCCCTCACGAAACGCTCTTTCCAACAGAACCAACCAACAAACCCCCGATGGCACAACGCCGTGCCACAAATGCACGCCATTTTGAGGAGAAGAAATGAACACCTCGGCAACCCAGGAAACCCGCTCCCCTGACCAAAGAAGGGAGTTGAAACGGGTCATCACCTCGAGCTATGTGGGAAGCGCGATTGAGTACTACGACTTCCTGCTCTACGTGACCGCCGCCAGCCTCGTCTTCGGCGACCTCTTCTTCAGCAACATGTCACCCGTGGTGGCAACCCTCGCGTCGCTGTCAACGCTGGCCGTGGGCTACCTCAGCCGGCCACTCGGAGCTATTATCTTCGGCCACTTTGGAGACAAGATCGGCCGCAAATCCATTCTGGTCATCACGCTCCTGAGCATGGGACTCGCCACGGCCCTGATCGGCCTGCTTCCCACAAGCAGCCAGGTTGGCGCGCTGGCTCCCATCCTGCTGGTCTTGCTGCGCTTCATCCAAGGGATGGCAGTAGGAGGTGAATGGGGCGGCGCCGCCCTGATGGCCTTCGAGCACGCCCCCCAAAGGCATCGGGGCTTCGCCGCCAGTTTCGCCATGGCCGGAGGGCCCACAGGAACGATGCTTGCAGCAGCCGTTCTCAGCCTGTTCGCTCTCTTGCCCAAAGACCAATTCATGACCTGGGGCTGGCGGGTTCCATTCCTCATCAGCGCCGTACTCGTCATCTTCGGACTATGGATCCGCCTCCGCGTCTCCGAATCTCCGCTCTTCATCGAGGAACAACGGAAGCGAGCCACCAGCGGCAAGAAATTGCCCATGCCACTCCTGCAGGTGCTCCGCCGCCCGGGGACGCTGCTCGCGGTCTTCTTCGCCATCCTGTCTGCCTTCATTTTCAACAGCCTGCTGAACTCCTTCGGTCTCACCTACGCGAAGGCGAACGGGCTCCAAATTTCCTTGGTCTTGGCAATCCAGTCTGCCGCGGGACTCGTCGGCATCATCGGCCAGCTCGCATCGGGTGCACTCTCCGACAAGTTCGGACGTATGCGCGTGATGATCTTCGGCATGGTCGCGGGAGCACTGTTCACCTATCCATTCCTCCTGCTCACCGCCACGGGTCAATTCATCCAGGTGCTGATCGCCTTCGTCGTGATGAATGCGATTGCTGTCAGCCCGATGTTCGGACCGGTCGCGGCATACCTTAGTGAGCAGTTCCGTACGGGCTCACGGTACACAGGCGCTTCCCTCGGCTATCAGCTGGCGTCCACCGTTGGTGGCGGCTTCGGCCCTCTTCTGCTGGCTTCGTTGTTCGCCGCCGGGAACGGCGTGGGCCAGATCTACCTCATCGTTTTCGTGGTGGGCGTAAGCGTTTTGAGTGCTGTTGGCATGTGGGTACTGAGCCGAATCCGCCCAGCAGCCGCTGACTCAGCTGGGGAGCGTCACGAGCGAAAGGTAATCGCATGACCGTCACATCCGGGGTTGCCGGGACAAAGGACCGGCAAGCACTAGCGGCAAGGAAATCGAGAGCCGTGCAGCTCGTAGAACGTGGCTCGCAATAGCGAAGATCATTGCGGCTGGCTTCCGTCACGCCGACCACAGGACTAAGAGCATCAGCCAACAATTTTCACACTTGGCGTTCAGATCTGATCCCAGGGTTGTTTTTGCGAAGCTCCGCACCTGAGACTTCACCACAAGGAATACGACCAGTACGCCGCTCATTGTCGCGCTGGTCGTATTCCTTGTCGATTGTGGACGACGCCGACCGGACACTTACGTCCGGTGAGATGGTGTTAGGGGCGCCGCGGGAGTACCTGCTGGCTCAGCATTCGGGAAGAGGAGGACAATTCGGACGTGCCACACAATAATGCTCAAACGACAGACAGACAGACACGCGCACCGAGTGCAGCGCCCGATGGTTACGATGTGGGTAATGGATCTGAGAAAGCTTGAATACTTCCTCGTGCTCGCGCGTGTAGAGCACTTTGGGCGCGCTGCGGAGCGGCTGCATATGACCCAGCCTGGTTTGTCCCAGCAAATCAAGGCGTTGGAACACGAGTTGGGCGTTCGTCTCGTAGACAGAACTACCAAGCCCATTTCTCTCACTCCCGCTGGTGAAGTTCTCAGGGAACAGGGCGAACTCGTCCTGGCGCAGGTCGGTCTGTGCGTGGAGCGGGTGCGCCTGGCGGAAAAGAAGATTTCCGGACTACTGCGCGTCGCCTATACGCGCTCGGGCGCAGACCTGAATATGTACAAAGTCGTGGACCGTTTCCGTTCTTTGTACCCTGAGGTCGAAGTGTCGTTGACTTCTGCATGGACTAGCCGGAACTTGCAGATGCTGGAAGCCGGGGAGGTAGACATCGCCTTTGCAAGGTCCGTGGTTGACGGGCCGACGATCGAGACGATGGTGGTTGCAATCGAAGAGCTGGTTGTCGCAGCCCCCGAAGACCACCCTCTCGTGGATGATGAGTTCGTGACGACAGCCCAGGTCCGTGTCTACCCATTGGTGCATTGGCCCCGTGACCAGGGGCCGGACTATTACGACGAGATCAAGCGGCAGATTTGGGGAGACGCTGATCAGGAAATTGCCATGGAGCAGCCTGAAGCGGAGCATATGCTTCGCCAGGTAGCCAACGGCGTCGGCATTGCCGTTCTTGATGAGCATCGCGCGGAAAAGCTTTGCCCGCCTGGCGTGCGCGTCAAGCACTTTCAGGACCCCGCTCCGACAACAACTTTGGGGGTTGCCTGGTCACGGGACGCTGCACATTCATCGGCCACGCAGCGTTTCATTTCCATGTGCCGACAGCACGTGTTCCAACCCGAAACCAGCAACGCAGAGCCTCCCACCGCTTAGTGGTGGGAGGCTCTGCGCGACCTCGCAGGCTTCTGTTCTTCTATAAGGACGCTTGATGATGCGATCTATTGGCCCGCTGTGAGCAGTCTGGTCAACGGCCGGCGGAAGAAGAGCAGGACTGTTCCGAGTAACGCGCCCGTGCCCGCGACGATGAGGAAATAGGTCGGCGACTCGATGACCGTGAAAAGCTGCCCGAGCAGCCCTGAGAGCGAAGAGCCGAGGGCCAAGGTCAGGAAGTTCAGGCCAACCATCTGGGACTTGAAGGTCGCCGGACCGATTTTTGTTGCAAGTGAAAGCCCGATGGGCCCCACGAAGACTTCCGACGACCCCGCCATGATCATGAATATGAAGATGAGTGCGAGCGGGATGTATGCGTTGCCGGTGCTCTGGGAGATGATCAGCAGGAAGAAGTAGGCCGCGCCGATCTGGATGAGCCCGATGGCAAACTTCGTGACGGGGGAAGGCTGCCGATCGCCGAGCTTGTTCCACAGGCGCGCCACGACAGGGATGACTAGCACGAGTGCGAGAGGGCTTGCTGTGGTGATCCACGCGACGGGGAGTGTCCAGTCGCCGATGTGCAGGTTGATGCGTTCCTTGATGAGGATTGAAATCGCTGTGAACTTCTGGAAGAGGAGGCCGAAGTAGATTCCGGCAGTCAGGAAGAGCGGCAAGTATCCGAGGACGCGGCGTCGCTCGTCCATGGTCACCGTTCTTGCGGTACACATGGTGATGAAGTACGCGGCGGCAGCGATGAGGGAGAGCACCGTGGTGGTGCTGGCGAGATTTTCCGCCCGCAGGAGTCCAGCCGATACGGAGACGAATACCACTTCGATTCCGGCTATGCCGATTCCAATGGCGAGCGGGATGCGGGTCCGGGGGAGGGGGTTATTGATCTGGCTGGCCCGCGCGGGCAGGCGTTTCATGGACAGGATGTACTGAACCAGTGCGGCAGCCATGCCAATTACGGCAAGACCAAAACCGAGGTGGAATCCAACTTGGTTCTGCGCGAAGCCGGTGGTGAGCGGGCCGGCTACTGCACCGACGTTAATTGCTAGGTAGAAGTAGGAGAAACTGACGTCACGCTCCTGCTGCTTTTTGCCTTCAACGATGAACCCGACGATTGAGGTGATGTTCGTTTTGAGGGCACCCGTTCCGAAGACGATAAGGATGAGCCCTGCGCCGAGGCCGCCGAGCCCCTGGGCGAAGGCAAGGACAAGGTGGCCGATGGTGATGACGATGGCTCCGAAGAGAACCATGTTCCTGGGGGCTACCAGTCGATCTCCGAGCCATGCACCGAGGATTTGGGCTAGGTAAACGGAGCCTCCGTAGGCGCCCACGACGCCGGCGGCGGCGGCGGGCGCAACTTCGAGCCCGCCCTGGGAGACGGAGTACAGCAGGTAGAAGGAGAGGATGCCCTGTAGTCCGTAGAAGGAGTAGCGCTCCCAAAGCTCGGTGCGGGCCATGTTCCAGACTCCTGGTGGGAGCTTGGATTTCGTTTTCG
The DNA here is from genome assembly GCF_058781765.1 of Arthrobacter sp. FW306-1B-G06A. Classification (NCBI taxonomy): domain Bacteria; kingdom Bacillati; phylum Actinomycetota; class Actinomycetes; order Micrococcales; family Micrococcaceae; genus Arthrobacter; species Arthrobacter sp. FW306-1B-G06A. The sequence goes on from NZ_JBYSXB010000015.1 coordinate 13,237, forward strand.
GGGTTAACTGAACTTGCTGGGTAACTGACGGGGTAGTCATCTTTGAAAAGTCCTGCCAATCGGGACCCACATCGAGCGATGAGGGATGTTTTTGGGTGTCTAAGTGGTTTCCCACCGGCGCTGCGGAAGCGGTACACGGTACAGACTCTTGAACCGTGGCTTGCGTTTTGGTGACGTGCTCCGCGGGTGCGAATCCGTTATTGTGCCGGGGAGCGGGGTGGGGTTGTGCCCTGAGGCATGGCGTCGTTCACTCTCGTCCCGCGACGGTCTGCGCCAAGGCTTCGTCGACAGCGCTTAGCGTCTGTTCGATGTCTGCGTCCGTGTGGACTGTAGAGATGTACCAAAGGCCGGTCTCGCGTGCGTGAATACCGCGTCTAATGAGTTGCTCTGAGAAGTCTTGCAGAGGGTTGGTTTGTCCTGCCAATGAGTCGGAGTACGTGCGTACGGGAGTTGGGGCGTTCCAATGGAGACGTAACAGTCCCTCTGCCTGCAGTACCTGGAGAGGCGCGCCATGATTGGCAGCTCGTTCCCTGATGCCTTGGGCAAGGCTCGTCGAAAGGGTTTCGAGACGCGGATAGACGGCAGCTCGGTTGGTTTCAAGGGTTTCCAACGTCGCGTTGGCCGCTACGACCGCGAGAGCATTGCCGTTGTATGTTCCAGCGTGGCCTACGGTCGTCTCCGCGACACGCATGACGTTTGCTCGCCCGACGACGGCACTGATTGGAAATCCTGAGCCTAGCGCCTTGGCGAGTACAGTCAGATCTGGCACCACTCCGAGTCGCTGCTGGGCACCGCCGGGGGCCAATCGAAAGCCGGTCACGACTTCGTCGAAAATGAGAAGGCAACCGTATTCGTCGCACAGCTCCCTTGCGGCCGCGAGATACCCATCGTCTGCCCAGAGGTTGCCTCCATTGACCGCAACCGGCTCCATGATGACCGCGGCGACATCGGCACCGTGCCGGCGAAGGAGATCTGCAAGAGCCTCCACATCATTCCATGGACACACAAGAATCCCGGGACCCACCACGTTGTAGCTGGCCGCCTGCACCGGTCGGGGCGAGGGCCCCGTTCCAGGAGCGCTACCGGGCCCATTGGCTGTAAGCGGGTCGATCCAGCCATGGTAATGACCTTCAAATTTGATGACCGCCGTGCGGCCGGTCGCGGCCCGTGCGATCCGCACGGCGGCTTGATCCGCTTCGCTGCCCGTCACGTTAAGAAGGACCCGCTCGGCGCTAGGCACCATGTGGATGATGCGCTCGGCGAGTTCAGCCTCGGCCTCATGCTGGCCGCCGTACAGGACTCCGGCCGCCAGTTGTTTCTTAACCGCCGTGATAACGGGTTCGGGTTGGTGACCGAGGAGCATCGGACCGTATCCGGCAACATAATCCACATAGGTATTGCCATCGATGTCCGTGACCCGGCTTCCCTCAGCGTGGTTGAACACCAGGGGCGTGGGTCGCAGCATGGCCCGTCGCGATGAAGTCACCCCCCGGGGGATCAACGTACGCGCCCGGTCCATGTAGCGAACCGATCCATCCAAATTCCGGGGTGTCACGAGCTGGTTCCAGCTTTCAGGTGACTCGGGCGATGCCGCACTACGGCGCTTGAGGCGGAAACACTTCTTTTCATCTTAATGTCCTTTCTATTGACATCAGTTGGGATGGATAAATTAGAGCACCCGCCATCTCAGCGCCTCCAATAAAAGAATCCGGTACGTACATAAGCAGGGCTTATCGGGCGGATCCCATGGCCAGGCGGCCCTGCTCAACCCCGGCGAGGGCCCGCGAATCTTGCAGGAATGATCTACCTCGGAGACCATGCCATGGGCTCTCAAGAGGCCGATAATTTCTTCTTATCGGTGGTGCTGAAGTTTCTATTGGACGCCCGCGCACACAGAAGGTTTCATGGAAATGAACAAAAGTGTGACCGCACGGATGCGAATGACCACGGTAAGTCGCTTTAGCCCCGGGACGATGGCAGGCTGCCGGGAACTCCAGCCTCGTTATCCAGAGGAGACCACGCCGGGCTCGATGCTCTTCGTCGTGTTAGCGGCGGCAAGAGTGCCGTGAGTGTGCTCGGCTCGCGAACATTTGGTCGAAATTGGTCGGCGAGAATTTGACGGTGGCAAAGATTCCAGCGTGCGGCCTCATCGTGTTTTTGATGGATCGGCGGATGCAGTCGCTCGGTCGGGCAGCGTGGCCAAGCCGGGTTCACGGGCGGGCCATGCAGTTGGCCCAAAGCGGTCAATGGTGTGCTCTCGAGAGACGACGAGCACCTAGACATATAGGAGATAGTCGAATGACCAACACAGTCGCGGATGTCATCGCGAAAGTACTGAAACGAAATGGGGTTGATAACGTCTTCGGGCAGAGCCTGCCCTCTGCCTTCTTTCTTGCGGCCGAGAGACACGGCCTTCGACAGGTTAGCTACCGTACCGAGAACGCTGGTGGAGCAATGGCCGATGCGTTTGCCCGCCGCTCGGGGAAGATCGGTGTTATCGGAGCGCAGAACGGGCCGGCCGCGACGCTGCTGGTTCCCCCGATGGCGGAGGCGATGACGGCTTCCGTGCCGATGCTCGCCCTTGTGCAGGAAGTCCCCACGACGTCCGCTGACCGGAACGCCTTCCAGGAGCTCGACCACTACAAGCTCTTTGAAGGTGTGACCAAGTGGATCAAGACCCTGCGCGACCCTGAGCGCACCGAGGAGTATGTCGAGGCTGCACTGCGGGCAGCCTTATCCGGCCGTCCTGGGCCCGTGGTACTCCTCCTGCCGAAGAACCTGCTCATCTTGGAGGCACCCACTGTGAGCGACCGTCCCCGGGAGGGAGCGTCTGCATCGTTCCCCTTGGACCGGGTACGTCCCGATGCCGCATCGATTGACCGCGCCGCGGAGATCCTCAGCGCCGCTGAATACCCCGTCGTCATCGCAGGAGGCGGCGTTCACCTTTCCGGAGCGGTGGAGGAACTCGTAGAGCTGCAGGAATTGGCCGCGCTGCCCGTTGCCACGACGAACATGGGCAAGGGCGCCGTCAGCGAGCTCCATGACCTCTCGATCGGGGTCACAGGAAATGCGATGAGCAAGGAATCACCGCAGCGCCTCGCCCGTGAATTGCTCGGGAAAGCGGATGTCATCCTGCTCGTGGGCTCACGCACCAACGAGAACGGCACGGACGCTTGGACGCTTTACCCTGGATCTGCGAAGGTCATCCACATCGACAGCGACGGTAACGAGGTCGGCCGCAACTACGCATCAGTCCGGGTGGTCGGTGACGCAAAACTTGCCCTCCGCGATCTCAATGACGTCCTCGCCGGCATGGACCTCAGTTATCGGCGGTACCGACGTGATGCAGTAGTTGCAGAGATCGCGGAGGTACGGCGCACCCGCGAAGCAGTCATCACGTCCTTTGCGGAACCCGGGGAGTCAATCAAGCCACAAAGCGTTGCTGCTCTGCTCGATGAGCTGACGGATGGCGAGACGACCTTCACGGCCGACGCCAGTTACTCCTCGCTGTGGACCACCAACTATCTGCGGGCCAAGCGGGTCGGGCAGCGCTTCTTGACGCCCCGCGGGTTGGCCGGCCTGGGCTGGGGACTTCCCTTCGCACTCGGCGCACAGGTGGCCGATCCGGGAGGACGAGTCGTCTGCCTGACCGGCGACGGCGGGTTCGGGCACGTGTGGTCTGAGCTGGAAACAATGATGAGGGAGTCATTGCAGGTCACCGTCGTCGTCCTTAACAACCAGATTTTGGGATTCCAGCGCCACGCGGAATTCGTGCAGTTCGAAGCATGCACGTCCGCTTGTGAATTCTCTCCCGTCGACCACGCGGCTATCGCTCGTGCCGTAGGCATGGACGCCGTTCGGGTCGAGCGCGGCACCGAACTCCGGCCAGCGCTGGAGGCGGCGCTTGCTTCGAGGCGTCCGGTCTTGGTCGAGGTAATCGTGTCTCCCAACGAGCACCCGCCCATCACCCAGTGGGAAGCACGCGCGGAAGTCCTTGCCGCGAATCAACTTTCCTGATGAACAAGACTCGGTCAGCGGGACTATATTCATGGCGGGGTTCAGTTTGGCACCTCATGACCGCGTCAGCACGTTGCTGGGGCGGTCATCAGGCTGTTCCCTGCGATGGCTGAGTGAGCAAGGGCGGCCTTGGCCCAGTAGATGAGCACCGTCATTTTCTACATCGGGACCCAGAACTGCCTAGCCTCGGCGCGTGACCCCAGAGGTTTACGAGGAGGCGAATTGATCGCCTCCAGGCAGACGGAACAAGGCCAATGACATCCGAACTATTGCCAGACACAGACTTGACGCCATACTCGTCCCTGCATAACAAGACCAACGGCTGAACCACCAACCGTTTTGAGCGACCCGGCTAGCGATTGAAGAGATCCAGACGGGGAACAGGCCGGAACGCGGTCCAGCGCTCGGTCTCTACCCGCTGGCGGCTAAAATAGCTAACCGTAACGACCAGGGCTTTGAGGTTGTAGTAGCGGACCTTGCTTGACGGGACGCCGCATGGGACGGCGAACGCGTAGAAATGACGTTCGAAGAAGGCATCGGTCCGACCGACAGTGATACGCTGTCGACGGTTTTGCCCGAGTAGGAGAGCCGGACGGGAACATTGCGCTGTTTACGATTTCGTCCGCGAGCCTGACCGTGGCCTCGGCGAAACCGACCTCTCCGCGCGGCCAGATAGCGTCAGTGGGATGAACGCAATCGCCGACTCTCGGGCCGCCTCGACGCAGATCTGATGCGGCCGCACCCGAAACAGAAGCCGGTGGGGCGCGTGATTGTTCCGCGCCCCACCTCGTTCATGACGAGATCTTAATCGTCCGTTGAAGGATCTGCTCGATGTCGTTATCGTCCATGATGGTTGAAAGGGAAATGAGCCCGTTCGTCCCCAGCAACAGGCCTTCGTTGTAGGCCTTCCACCACGTGGTCGTCATGTCCTGGGGGAAGATTCTGATGAGGGATCCGAAGCCCGAACACCTGACGCCTGCCTGTTGCAGCTCCCCTCGCAGAGCGTTTCCTCTTGTGTTCAGGAGTTCAATGTCGGCCCGCTCGTAGGCCTTTAGGGCCGCCAGACCTGCACTCATCGTCACCGGATTCGCGCTGAATGTTCCACCCCAGGCAATCGTTCCGGACAAGGCAGGATTGGTCACTGCCATAACCTCGGTCTTGCCGCCGACGGCGCCGACTGGGAATCCACCACCAATCACTTTCCCTAGGGTGGTTAGGTCGGGTTCAATTCCGTATCGCTCCTGCAGCCCCCCGAAACCTGACCTAAAGGTGATAACTTCGTCGAAGATCAGCAGTGCTCCGATTGCTTCTGTCGTCTGGCGGACGAGGTTCACAAATTCGGGATCGGCCGGCGCGAGCCCTGCCCGGTTCGGCATGAGGTCGAGAATCACGGCGGAAATCTCTGGGCCGTGCTCGCGAATGACCCTGGTGTACTCGACAGCGTCGCCGACTGGGATGGAAATAACCGACTCGTTGATGTTGTTCGGGATACCGGGAGCGGCAGTATCGACGACCGCGTCCGACGTTCCGTGGTAACTGCCGGTGAAACGGACCAGGAGGTCGCGTCCTGTGTAGGCACGTGCGATGCGGATGGCCTGCATCACGGCTTCGGTTCCCGAATTTACAAATCTCCATTGTTCTGCGGCGGGAAGCCGGCGGGTCAGTTCGGTGGCGAGATCGATCTCTGATTCGGTGGGCAGGCCAAAAGCTGTGCCGAAGTTCAAGGTTGCCTGCACGGCGTTGATGATGGGCTCGAAGCGGTGGCCGTGAATCAGAGCGGTGTAGTTGTTGTTGCAGTCAATGACAGTGTGGCCGTCTACATCGGTGACATAGGCACCTTCACCCTTGGCTGCATATGGCGGGTTCGGCGGAACGAAAACAGTTGACCGCGTATTGCCGCCTGGCAAGACCTTGAGGGCGTGTTTGTGCAAAGTGGTGGTGATCGAGGTGGTTGTTGCGGTCATCGCTCAAGCCCCTCATTTGAAGCGGCGGGCTGGATGTTCACGCCGCGCGTTTCACGCGCGTTGAGGGCTGTGATGGCCACGATCGAGCATCCGAGGGCGACGTAAAGCTGGACAGCGAAGGTGGTGTGGAACGTTCCGAGAAGCCACAAGGAAATGGTTGGTGCAAGGCTGCCGCCAACGATGCCTGAGAGCTGGTATCCGACGGAGGCGCCACTGTAGCGGTGTTCGGTGTCGAAAAGCTCGCAAATCCACGAGGCCTGTACTCCGTACATGGCGGAGTGGAAGAACAGGCCGAGGACCACGGCGAGGACGATGAGCAGGGAGCTCTTCGTGTCCATCAGGGGGAAGAACGCGAAGACCCAGAGCAGGCAGCCAACGGCACCAAAGACCGTGACCCGGCGGCGGCCGAATTTGTCGCTCAGCGCGGCAAATGCGGGGTAGGTGAAGATCTGCATCGCGGCGGCGATCAGGCTGGCTATCAGGCCGACTTCACGGGGGAGCCCGAGGCTTTGGGCCACGTAGGTGAGCATGAAGGTGACACAGGTGTAGTAGACGATGTCCGCGCCGGCTCGGATGCCGATGACGCGGAACACTTCGCCCGGCTGCTTCCGGAAGACCTCGACGATCGGCGTGCGCTTAGGCTTCGTCTGGCGGGCTTCCTCCAAGGCAAGGAATGCCGGGGTTTCCTCGATCTGGCGTCGGATGTAGACGCCAATGAAGACAACGACTGCGGACAGAATGAAGGGCACACGCCAGCCCCAAGCCAGGAACTCGTCGTTCGACTGGAAGGCAGACATCAGGAAGAGCACTCCGGTGCTGAGCAGGGTACCGATGGGCACGCCGACCTGCACGAAGCTGGTCAGGAAGCCGCGGTTCGCGTCGGGCGCCCGTTCCGCGATCATCAGGGCCCCACCGGCCCATTCGCCGCCCAGCGCCAAGCCTTGGAGGAGCCTGGCGGCCACCAGAAGGACGGGCGCCAACATTCCGACCGAGTTGTAATCCGGCAGAAGGCCGATGGCGACAGTGGTGCCGCCCATCAGTGAGATGGTGATGAGCAGGATGTTCTTGCGACCAATCCGGTCTCCGAAGTGGCCGGCGATGACGCCGCCGATGGGACGTGCAATGAAGCCAACGGAGAATGTAAGGAAGGACAGAAGGGTGCCGGTGAGCGGGTCGAAGGAAGGGAAAAAGACCCGGTTGAAGACCAGGGCCGCGGCCGAGCCATAGAGGAAGAAGTCGTACCACTCAAGAGTGGTTCCGACGAGGCTTCCGGCGATCGCTTTTCTAAGCGATCGTCTGTCAGTTTGGGGAGATAGCATTACTTCACTCACTTTATGCTCCTTAGTGTTGGTGAGAGTGGTGGCAGTTGAAGTGGCACCTTCAACTGCCACCTGGGGATTTAGATGGGTAGGAGTTCGTGGACTGCGGCGTAGCGCTGGGCGGCGTCCTCGGCGGTGAGATAGCCGTTTTCGACGTCTTGAGCGATGGCTTCGGCGGAACGCTCAGCGGGGAGGCCGTAGCCTGCTCCGCCTGGTGTGCGTAGGCAGACAACGTCGCCTTTCTTGAGTGAGACGTTCTCGCCCTTGCTGACCATGGGCAGAACAACGGTCTGGCCGTCCAAACGGAACCAGGGCGAGGACGGCAGTCCGTTGGTGCCTCCGTTGCGGCCTTGCGGCGGGGTCTGGGATTGGTCGCCGAGGAGGCTGGCCTGCGCCTGATCTGATGTGAGCTCGAATTCGAAGTGCACCCCGAATCCGCCTCGGCTCCGGCCATCGCCCGCGGAGCCTTCACGAAGCCCGTACCTGTTAAACCGGATTGGGTACCGCTGTTCAAGGGTTTCGATGGACTGGACCCGGCCGATACTCATGAGAGAGCAGCCGTTGGAGAGTCCGTCTCCTTGCAGATGTCCGCCGTAGCCTCCACCGAGGAATACGTATATCACGTACGGTTCGCCGTCTTTGTCGATGCCGCCCATGGAGAGGTTGTTGACAGTGGCCGAGGAACCTGCCGGAACCATTTCCGGGACCGCACTGGCGAGGGCTCCCATGACTGCGGTGATGATGCGCTGGCTTGTTTCTGCTGCGCAGCCGGCGACGGGGCGAGGTGGCTGGGCGTTCAGGAAGACAGATTCGGGCAGGTTGAAGTGCAGCGGTGCGAAGATTCCGGAGTTGATCGGGATATCAGGGAACACGTGCTTGATGGCCACTACCGTGCTGGAGATCGTTGCGGCGCGGACTGAATTCATGGGCCCGGTACACGGTGCCGAGGAATGGCTGAAATCGATATCCATCTCGTCGCCCTTGACGGTGAGTCGGGCGTCGATGCGGAGGGGCTCGTTGGTGATTCCGTCGTTGTCCATCACTTCCACGAATGAATAGGACCCGTCGGGGATGTCTGAGATGTAAGAGCGCATCTGCGTTTCGCTGCGTTCTCTTAGTGTGGCGATGACCGTGTTCACTGATTCGGCGCCGTACTCGTCCAGGAGCTCGGTGAGGCGCGTGTCGCCCACCCGGAGGGCTGTTGACTGGGCGTCTATGTCGCCTAGGACGTCGTCCGGGATCCGGGAATTCATCTGCACGAGGCGGACGATGTCGGTCTGTAGTTCGTCTTGCTTGAAAAGCTTGACTGCCGGTATGCGCAGCCCCTCTTGGTAGCAGTCGCTGGCGGAGGCGCCGAACCCGCCGGGCACCCGGCCGCCGAGGTCCGGCCAGTGGCCGGTGTTGGCCAGGAACGCAAACAGCTCACCTTTGTAGTAGTAGGGTCGCACCAGCTTGGTGTCCATGATGTGGGTTCCACCGCTGAATGGGTCGTTGATGAGGTAGACGTCGCCGGGGGCGTGCTCGGCGGACTGTTCGATGACGGAGGCGACGGTGAACTGCATGGTGCCGACGAAGATCGGCAGTCCTCGGTGTCCCTGAACGATCATGCTGCCGTCAGTGGCGGAGTAGATCCCGTCAGCGCGGTCCCAGGCGTCCGAGATCACAGGCGAGAACGCCATGCGCTCGAAAACGGTGTCCATCTCATCCGCGATTTGTTCCAGACGGCCGCGGATTACAGCAAGAGTCAGGGGATCGATTTCGTTTTTCATGCCTGTACCTCTACGACGAGACTTCCGTTGGGTTGGACGACCGCGACGCTGCGCGGGGGCAGGATCGTGGTGGTGTCCGTTTGGTTGATGACTGCCGGACCTTGGATGGTCTGTCCTTCCGCGAACGTTTCCCGGCGCAGGACCGGGACTTCGTGGGGGCCATCTTCAAAGGTGACCGTGCGGTGGTTCTCAGTTGCCTGGGTCGGTGCCGGTGCCTCAAATTCAACGTCCTCGCGGGTCCCGGTGATCACAGTGCGGAGGGAAACCAGGTTGATGGCTCCGCTGCGCTGGCGGCTGCCGAAGGTTTCTGCATACTGCCCGAGGAAGGCTTCGGTCAGTGCCTCGGCGCTCCATCCTTCCTCGCGGGATCCCAATGGCACGTCAACGGTGTACACCTGTTTGGCGTAGCTCAAGACGGCGATGTGTTCGACCTCGATGTCCTCAGGCGTGAATCCCTCGGCAGCGAGTTTGTCGGTGCCCTTGTTCCTTTGTTCGGCCAGGATTTTCTGGATGTCGTCGACGGCGCAGTCCGCGACATCTGTTGCGACCGCGGTGACGAAGTCGTACTTGATGTCGCCCATGAGGCAGCCGAAGGCGCTAAGCGCTCCGGGGTGCGGCGGGATGATGATGGACTTGGCGCCGATGGCCCGGGCCAGCTCCGCGATGTGCAGTGGCCCGGCGCCGCCGAATCCGACCAGCGAGAACCGGCGTGGATCGTGACCTTTGTCGACGCTGACCATGCGGATAGCGTTGGCCATCATTTCGTTGGCGATTCGGACGATGGCGAGTGCTGCCTCGTGGACAGTCATGTTCAGAGGCGTTGCGATGTGCTTCTCGATGGCGTCCCAGGCTGCCTGATAGTCCAGCTGGAACCCGTCCTGGGTTCCGAGAGTCTGGGTGGCAGCGATCCGGCCCAACACCATGTTGGCGTCACTGATGGTCGGCCGGGTTCCGCCCCTCCCATAGCAGGCGGGGCCAGGGAGTGAACCGGCGCTTTCCGGACCGACTTTGATGATTCCTGCACGGTCGATGCTGGCAATGGATCCGCCGCCGGCGCCAATGGTTTTGATGTCGATCATCGGTATCTTGATCGGCAGTCCGTATTCGATTTCGCTTTCGTTGGTGATCGAGGGCGAGGCATTGGGTATGAGGGCTACATCGAAGCTTGTGCCGCCCATGTCGCAGGAAATCACGTTCGGCAGACCAGCGGCCTGGCCGAAGTAGGCGGCAGCCACCGTGCCGGCGGCAGGACCGGAAAGGAGGGTTCTTACTGCGAACTGGCCGGCTTGCTTGGCTGGGATGACGCCTCCGTTGGATTGCATGACCAGAACGTCCTGGCCGAAGCCTTCGGCGTTCATCCGCTCCTGCACAGTGTCCAGATACAGGGACATCTGTTTGCACACAAAAGCGTTGATCGCAGTCGTGCTCGCCCTCTCGTACTCGCCGGCCTGCGGAGAAATTTCATAAGAAGCCGAAACTGACACGCCCGGCAGCCTCTGCTCGATGCGGGCGGCCAGTCGGCGCTCGTGGTCGGAATTGACGTAGCTGTTAATCAGGCACAGAGCCACCGCTTCGATCTCATCGCACCGCAGGATTTCGATAAGCTCGTCGACGTTGGCTTCGTCCAGTGGGGTGATGATTTCCCCCCGGGCTCCGACGCGTTCGGTGATTTCGTAAGACCTGGAGCGTGGAACGATGGGCGTGTACTGGCCAGTCAGACCATAGGTCGTCGGGCGGTCCCGGCGACGCAGTTCAAGGACGTCCCGGAAGCCACGCGTAGTCACCAGAGCCGTTCGCGCGCCTTTGCGCTCCAGTACGGCGTTGGTGGCGACCGTGGTTCCGTGGAGGAGCGCATCCAGTTCGGACAACGGAACTCCGAACTGGCGAAGCCCGTTCAGGAGTCCGTCGGCTTGCATGGCGGGGGTCGAAAAGACCTTCGCGAGCCGGAGCTTTCGCTTTTCTTTTTCGTAGAGTAGGACGTCCGTGAACGTTCCACCGACGTCGATGCCTGCGACGTATGTCATGGGTTGTACCTTTCTAAAGGGAAAAGATGGTCCTGGACCACCGGAGGCTTATCCGCGTTTTTGGCGGATAAGTGTCATGGCCTGGGCCGTGTCAAGCAGAGGCTTAACCCAGGGCTCGTACTCGAACCGGTTCGAGGGGCCGGCGATACTGAGTGCCGCGAATATCTCGCCGGCAGCATTCCGGACGCCGGTGGCCAGGCCATTGATGCCAACGGCGTACTCGCCGATGTTGATTGCATAGCCGCGGTCCCGTATTTCCTGGAACTGCTCGACCAACGCTGCCTTCGTGCGGAGCTTCGAGGGCGATATTCCCTGGGGGAGCTCCCGGTCGGGATAGATCGAATCGACTTCCTCCCTCGACATGTTGGCCAGGAAGTACTTGCCGGATGCGCACGCGAACAGGGGCATCCTGGTACCGATCCGGATCTCTGCGCGCAGGATCTGTCGGCTTTCGAAGCGCTGGACCATGACGGCATGTTTTCCGTGGACCACGGCAAGCGAGACTGCTTCGCCGGACACGTCGGCCAGCTCGCGCATCGGCCGTGCGATAGCACCCCCGAAGCGGACGTTGTCCGGGACAGCTGAGCCGACCTCGAATGCTGTGAGCCCGAGGCCATAGTTTCCGGAGTTGAGTTTCTGGGCGAATCCCTGCTCAACAAGCGTGCTTAGGAGGAGGTGGGCGCTGCTCTTGCCGATCCCGCAAGCCGCCGCCACATCGCTGAGCTTCATTCCTTCGGGCCGCGTGGCAAGGAGCCGCATTATCTGCAGGGCTGAGCTGACCGTGCTCGAAGTTCTCGAAGTGTTCATAATATGCAAACGCCTTTCGTAAGATCCGAATGACCATAGGTAACCTGGGTCACGTTTGCAAGGGGTTCCGGCAAATTTCATGCCTTGATCTTGTGCCGGCCACGCGCATCGTGCGCGTGATAACGAGCGCAATGGACGCCGGACACGGCGAGCCCGCTCCTTAAGGTTGGTGTTACGGAGCGCGGTCTGTCCGGCCTTCGGCCTCACTCATCCCGGCGAAATCCGGCATCGAGCGGCTCCATAACCTGGAGTCATCAACCGAGAAAATTCCTGCAATGGAGCACACTAGAATGCGCATGGTCTGCTCCTAGAATCACCAAACCAGTGAGTGTCGGCCCTTATCCCATGTCTGCGGCTGGGCTCTGGTTCCTCCCGTAGCGGGCGAACAGTGGAGGACGCTTGCAGAGCGAAGCAGAACGTCCGTCTGCCGTCAGGATGGACTGGACTCCCGGCCATTGCTAAGGCTCCAGTCAGTTCTGGACAAGCACTGCAGGGGAGTGCAGGGCTTGTTGCCAGCTAGGCAACTGCGCATACTGCAGGCAGGATGCGCAGAGGCCACTTGCAAGTTAGAGTCCTCGGGCCATTGGCTTCAAACGTTGGCGAGGGCCATATGGCAGACGCAGCCTTCGCTAATGAACGGCCAGGACGGGCGAGGCTCGGGTTCCATGCGCATCCCAGCGCCACTTGGGAGCCGATAACCACCGCGGCTAGCCTGTTCCGCGCCGTCTAGCCTGTTCCACCAGGTCAGCAGCCCACGGGCGAGCTCCGTGCTGGAATCGCATGCCCTCCGGCAACCCCTGGACCGACGCGTTGGGACCGGAAATGTCGATGGTGATCCGGCCCTCGGCCATGGGAGCGTTGGTGATGTGCAGATCTCCGTACGATTCCGGGAGCACCGGATCCATCCAGAGGCCGCCAAGGGCGACATCCGCGTAGTAGCCCATCAGGCTCTTCACCAGATAGATCGGGGTGGTCGCTGCCCACGCCTGCGGCGAGCACGCTGTGGGATAGGGCACTGGTTCGTCGAATTGCTCGCGGCTGAAGCCGCAGAACAGTTCCGGGAGGCGGCCGTTCGAATACTCTGCCGCCTCAAACAGTGCTGTGGAGATCCGCTGCGCTTCCGCTACGAAGCCGTAACGCAGTAGGCCGGCCACGATAATGGCATTGTCATGGGGCCATACGGACCCGTTATGGTAGCTCGCGGGGTTGTAGGCGCCCATGTTGCTCGCCAAGGTTCGCACACCCCAGCCGCTGAACATCTCCGGGGACATCAGCCGTTCAACGACCAGCGGGGCCTTGTCCTCATCGATGAGTCCGAACAACAGTCCGTGCCCCATGTTGGAAGCGCATGCGTCGACCGGTCGCTTCCTGCCGTCCAAGGCGATGGCGTAGTAGCCGCGGTTGGGTAGCCAGAACTGTTCGTTGAACTGCTGTTTGAGCCGTGCCGCGCGATCCCGGTATTTGACGGCCAACTCCACCTCGCCGGCGTCGTAGGCTAGCCAGGAGCGGGCCAAATACGCGCTGTAGACGTAGGCCTGCACCTCGCACAGCGCGATCGGCGGTTCGGCCATCCTGCCGTCCGCAAAGTTGATGCCGTCCCATGAGTCTTTCCAGCCCTGGTTGATCAGCCCGCGGTCGTTGAGTCGGGCATACTCAACGAACCCGTCGCCGTCCTTGTCGCCGTAGTTCCGGATCCAGTCCAGAGCCCGGTCCACATGGGGAATCAGGGCGACGATCGTACCTGTAGCGAAACCCCAACGGCTCAATTCCCCGAACAGAGCCACAAACAGCGGTGTCGCGTCGACGCTACCGTAGTAGGCGGATTTGCCGCCCAGGGCCAGCCCGCTGGAGACGTCAAGTCTGACCTCATGGAGGATCTTGCCCGGCTCCTCCTCGCTCAGCTCGTTCACCACACTGCCCTGGCGGTCCGCCAGCGTCTGGATGGTGCCGAGGGCCAGGGACGGATCTACCGGCAGCGCCATGATGGAAGCCCACAGCGAGTCCCGGCCGAACAGCGCCATGAACCATGGCGCGCCGGCAGCCACCACGATCCTGTCGGGATGGTCAGGATCCTCGATGCGCAGTGCTCCCAAGTCGTCGTAGCTGCGCCGCAAGGTCCGCTCGATGGAGCGATTGCCCATTCGTAGCACCGGAATCTTGGACACCCACTCCTTCCGGCGCAGGTCGCGCGGAGACATTTCGGCCTCGTTGGGACGAACAAACGGCGCCACTGCGCGGGTTCCGTCGATAGTAGGGGCCACGCTCACGCTGGCGCTCCACTGTCCGTGCGGCGGGACAACAGCACGGTACGTCAGGGCCTCCGATGCGACGTCGGCGCCGCTGGCCGACACGACGACGCTCTTCCGGACATCCTGCCACGCGGCCCGGATCGTCAGCGATTCACCGTCGGCTTCGCGGGACTCATCCCAACGCCGCTGGATGCGGGCCTCTTTCACCTCGAAGAGGTCCGCAAAGTCCACCTCGACTTTAAGGCAAACCGTGCACTCGGCAGGGGCCAGCGAGTGGTTCCAGACGGTGATCGTCTCCAGGATTCCGGCACCTACCTCGCGGAGGCGTTCGACGATCAGCGGGCTGTCCGCGTACCCGTCCGAGCGGGGTATGCGGCCAACAAAGAGGGCACGGTAGGGCTCCTTCGTCTTGGCTGCCAGTGGCTCCAAGGGCTCACCATTGACGGTCAGATTCCAGCGGGACAGGATCCGGGTGTCCTCGAAGAAAACCCCGTGAGGGTATTCAGGATGAATATCCCCGTTCGCCGACGAGATGCAGAAGGATGAGCCCTCCACCAACGTGACTGTCCCGGCACCCAGCGGCCCGGCAGCAGTGGCAACATTCCATCCAGCCATCCCGGCTCCTACAAAGGATTAACATCACGGTTTCAGCACCGCTACCGGCACCGCGTGAATGTGCCGACCCATCCATCCCTGCCTTCATTTTCTCCAACCGACGCTACGCCCGTGCACCCGCTGATGCCACCCACTGGTAGAAAAATCGCGCATATCTTCGGCAGGAGCGAGAGGTGTGGTACAAGCTTGATCGCGTCTCAGTTGCGGTCGGCCGGACCTGTAAGCTGTGCTGCTGCGGGCCGCACGAGCGTTTCCTCTTGCGTTTGAGCGCCATCAATGTCTTCGCCGCCGGTTTTGCGTTCACAGCTCCCGCTCGGCACGCAGCGGACTCCAGTCTGCTGAGGATCCGTGGCGCTGGGTTGCAACCGTAGCACCGGATAGTGGGTACCCTTTGGACCCGACATGTTAGGTTTCAAAAGCGCCTGGCTCTCGGCGGTGATCATTGGACTACGCGGACGGATTGGCAGTCGCGGAAGTGGAATGCTGTCCTTTCATTTAGATCGCCACGTATCCAGATGACGAGGCCGTCGCTTGTCCTGGACTCGACCGTTCCGACAGTGTCCTTAGTGCCGCGCCCTCGAAATGATACGAGGTCGCCGGGGCTGAGACTCGTCCAAATCAACAGGGGGTGTTGCTCCGCTTCTTCGTGATGCTGGTCTTTTACCAGGTACGGGTCGCCTTGTTGTGGCTCGGTCACGTGGCTGTCCTTTTCGAGTTGAGGGCACAGGATACGGGTGCTTGCGTGGGCTGTCTGGGACGCGTCTGCCGGCTCTGATTCAGAGTAAGTCGAGTTCACGGGTGAGGCCGAACGGGACGTCGGGGCTGAGGGCGACCTCGAAGGTGGTGTGGTCGAACCTGGTTACGAGAATGCCGCGATCTGTCGCTTCCCTGCGTAGCCGGGCGCACGTCTGCTCAAGTTGCCGGTCCCTTGATGCGGGGTCGTCAACTTTGACGGTGATCCTTGAGGCTGTTGTGGGCATGGTGGCTCTCGTTCTTCTTTTCAATTCGGGGCTCTCATGGACGTGAAAATTGCTTGGACGTCCCGTTGATGGGCCAGATCTCGTGTTTATTGTTTTTTTGGAAGCCTTCGGGTGCGCGTTCGGATTTCCTGGGCGGCACTTGCGTCGCTGCCGGCCATGCACCTATTGAGGTTGCTGAAAGAGTATGCGCAGCCCCACGCCCTGGGGGCGGTGGATCGCAGCTCAGGCCTGGTCTGCGCTGCCTGGTCCTGGTTTGGTCCGACGTTTCTGCAGGGCGTCGAGGTCGTTTGCCACGAGCTCCAGTGCTCTGGATCGGTTGAGAAGGGCGCTCTTGCGCCTGGTGCGCTCTGCTGCCCGGACGCTGCCTGGCCCCGGCCGGGACCGGCCCTGTTCCGGCGATCCCGTTTGACGTAACGGGTCGAAGAATAGCGGCATCTCGGGGGTGGTTGACATGGATTCTTCACCTCAATTTTTTGGATTCTCGTCTGGTCGGCCAATGTCTGCACAGGGGGCGGCACCGGAACCAAACCGCGGCCCCGCCCCTGCCCAGGACGCAGGGGGAGCTACTGGATGGGCCCGTTCAGGGCTTTCCTGGGTCCAGACCTCGTAGTTGCTGGGTTTGTCGTAGAGCTGGCGGGTGTTCACGCCATCTGCCGCGATCCAGATATGGTCCCCCTCAGATGACACAGCTTCAACCACCCCTGTCGCCACCCGCTGTGCCGAGAGTCGCACCTCCACGAGGCGTCCCACTAGCCCGGACCAATCTTCTCGGAGTGCGAGGGGGCTGTCCGCCGGGAAAACTTTCCGATTTACGGTGTACATAACCGCTTACCAGCCGCGTTGGGCGAGGCGGTGGGGCTCCGGGATTTCCTCGACGTTGATGCCCACCATGGCTTCGCCGAGGCCGCGGGAGACCTTGGCGATGACGTCGGGGTCGTCGAAGAAGGTGGTGGCCTTCACGACGGCGGCGGCACGCTGGGCCGGGTTGCCGGACTTGAAGATGCCCGAACCGACGAACACGCCGTCCGCACCGAGCTGCATCATCATCGCAGCGTCGGCCGGGGTGGCGATGCCGCCGGCGGTGAACAGGACGACGGGGAGCTTGCCGGTCGCGGCGACCTCCTTGACCAGTTCGTACGGCGCCTGCAGCTCCTTGGCCGCAACGTAGAGCTCGTCCTCGGGCAGGGTGGAGAGGCGGAGGATCTCGGCGCGGATCTGGCGCATGTGGGTGGTGGCGTTGGAGACGTCCCCGGTGCCGGCCTCGCCCTTGGAACGGATCATGGCCGCGCCCTCGTTGATACGGCGCAGCGCCTCGCCGAGGTTGGTGGCACCGCAGACGAAGGGAACGGTGAAGTTCCACTTGTCGATGTGGTGGGTGTAGTCGGCCGGGGTCAGGACCTCGGACTCGTCGAGGTAGTCCACGCCCAGGGACTGCAGGACCTGGGCTTCGACGAAGTGGCCGATGCGGGCCTTGGCCATGACGGGGATGGACACGGCGGCGATGATCGCGTCGATCATGTCCGGGTCCGACATGCGGGACACGCCGCCCTGGGCGCGGATGTCGGCGGGCACGCGCTCGAGCGCCATCACGGCCACGGCACCGGCATCTTCGGCGATGCGGGCCTGCCCGGCGTTGACGACGTCCATGATGACGCCGCCCTTGAGCATCTCCGCCATGCCCCGCTTCACCCGGCTGGTGCCCGTGGTCGGAATGGCGGTTCTGTGGGGGTTTGGTTCCATGGCTTTGACCTCTTGACTGAGCGGGAGGGAATAGTGATTCAATTCCCTCCCGCTTGCTGTAACGGGACTTAGACGGCGGCTGTTTCGTGGACGATGGCAGGGCCTGGCAAGTCGGGGAAGGCGTCGGCGACCCCCTGATATAAGATCCGGCCATCGCGGGTGTTGACGCCGCGGGCGAGAGCGGGATTGGCAGCCAGCGCGGCCTCGACGCCGGCGCCCGCGATCTGCCGGATGAAGGGCGCCGTCGCGTTGGTAAGGGCGCGCGTGGATGTCTGCGGGACGGCACCGGGCATGTTGGCCACGCAGTAGTGGCGGATGCCGTCCACTTCAATGATGGGGTCCTCGTACGTCGTCGGCCGCGATGTCTCGAAAGCCCCGCCCTGATCGATCGCAACGTCGATAAGGAGGGCGTCGGGGCGGAGAATGGCGAGTTGCTCCCTGGTGATCACCTTAGGTGCGGCCCGGCCGGGGACCAGGACTGCGCCAATGACGACATCGGCCTGCGCAAGCTCGGAAGCGAGGGTCGCGGGGTCCGACATCAAGATGCGCGCGCGCCCTGCGAAAAGCGCGTCGAGTTGGCGGATCCGCTGGGCGGACATGTCAAGAACCGTGACTTCGGCCTGCAAACCGAGAGCGATGAGTGCGGCCTGGGTGCCGACCGCGCCGCCTCCGATGACTAGCACCCGGCACGGCGCCACACCGGGAGATCCGCCCAACAACAGGCCGGGGCCGCCTCCTTGGCGGGTCAGGTGAGTTGCGGCGGCGTGGGCGGCAAGGCGCCCGGCGATCTCGCTCATCGGCGCGAGCAGGGGCAGGCCACTGCCGTCTTGCACGGTCTCGTAGGCGATGCCGAGAGTCTTGGCTTCCAGCAGCGCTTCGGTGAGAGGCCGATCCGCGGCCAGATGCAGGTAAGTGAACAGCGTGAG
Source organism: Arthrobacter sp. FW306-1B-G06A (assembly GCF_058781765.1). Lineage (NCBI taxonomy): Bacteria > Bacillati > Actinomycetota > Actinomycetes > Micrococcales > Micrococcaceae > Arthrobacter > Arthrobacter sp. FW306-1B-G06A. The sequence goes on from NZ_JBYSXB010000015.1 coordinate 31,647, forward strand.
ATCGGGGCGGAGGAACTGGTACTCCGACGCGATGGGCTCCTTGACTTTCACGAGCAGCTCGGCACTCGCCCATGCCTCAGCCTGGCTCGCAAGCTGGGCGCCTGCCAGCACGTACTGCTCGTCCCCGAACCCGGCAGCGGTGCCCGCGTCCCGTTCAACGAAGACGGTGTGGCCGTCCTGCACCAGCACGGCGACACCAGCGGGGGTGAGACCGACGCGGTCTTCCTTGGTCTTGATTTCCTTGACGGTTGAGATACGCATTGTGGATGTCCTTCAGTACTATCGGGTGGTAGTTAGTGGGTGCCGCGGCGCGCGACGTTGTAGAAGCGCATTTCCTGGTATTCGTCGAGTCCTTCTGCGCTGCCCTCACGTCCCAGGCCGGATTGCTTGACGCCGCCGAAGGGTGCTGCGGCGTTGGAGGGTACGCCTTGGTTGATCCCGACTATGCCGGTTTCGAGGGCGTCGGCGACGTTGAGCGCCCGGTCGAGGTTCTCGGTGAATACGTAGCCGGCGAGTCCGAATTCGGTCGCGTTTGCACGGCGGATTACGTCGGCTTCTGTGCTGAAGCGCTGGATCGCGGCGATGGGACCGAAGATCTCGCTTCTGGCGATGTCGGCTGTCGCATGGATATTGTCGAGCACAGTCGGCTGGAAGAAGTTGCCGGGACCGGCGATGGCGTGGCCGCCTGTGTGCACGCTCGCCCCGCGGATGACCGCGTCGTCGACGAGTTGTCGCATGCTTGCTACCGCGCGGTGGTCGATGAGCGGGCCGAGATCGACCTCGTCGGCGAGTCCGTCGCCGACACGGGCCGCGGCCATCTTCTCGACCAGGCCTTCGACGAATGCGTCGGCGATGCCTTCCTGGACGTAGATGCGGTTGGCGGCGATGCACGACTGGCCGCCGTTGCGCATTTTGGCAGCGTAAGCGCCGTTGACTGCCCGTTCGAGATCCGCGTCCTCGAACACGATCAGGGGTGCGTTGCCGCCGAGCTCCATCGAGGTCCGCAGGACGTTCTGCGCAGCAAGACGTAGAAGTGTCTTGCCCACACCGGTGGACCCGGTGAACGAGACCTTGCGCACCCGGTCGTCGGCGAGGACTGCTTCGCTGAAAGCCGAAGGATTGGTGGTGGCGACAATCTGAATGAGATCAACCGGTACACCGGCCTGCCTCGCCAGATTGACCGCGTAGTAGGTGGTCAAGGGCGTGAGGGTGGCCGGCTTGATCACCACGGGGCAACCGGCAGCCAAGGCGGGCGCTATCTTGCGGGTGGCCATTGCCAGTGGGAAGTTCCAAGGGGTGATCAGCACGGACAGTCCGACGGGGGCGCGTCGGGTGAGCAGGGTTCCGCCGCCGGCTGGCACGTCGCGGACGTTGCCGGCGCCGCGGACTGCTTCCTCCGCGTACCATCGGACGAAATCGCTCCCATAACTGACCTCAGCGCGGGCTTCAGCCAGGGGTTTGCCCATCTCGCGTGTGATGAGCAGGGCGATGTCCTCGGCGTTCTCGATGATCAGGTCGTACCAGCGGCGCAGGATGTCAGCACGCTGGCGCGGGGTGCGCGCGGCCCACTCTTGTCCTGCGGCGTGGGCGGCTGATACCGCTTCCAGCGCCTCGGCCGGGTGGGCGTCGGGCACCTGGGCGATGACTTCGTCCGTGGCCGGGTCCGTAACACCGAATACGTTGCTGCTGCCGGGCAGATCCAGGCGGGCAAGGACCGCATCGGCGGCGGCCGCCCGGTCCGGGTTCGCCCTGGCCAGCGGCGTGCCTGTCTTGGTGGTCGGGTTCGTGGTCACTTGGCTTCCTCCTCGGACAAGACATGGTCTATGGCGTCGACAAAGCCCTTGAGCTCGTCGTCTGTGGTGATGAACGGGGGGCTGATCTGCAGTGTGTTGCCGCGCAGGGGACGGGAAATGTACCCCAGCTCCAACAGGGCGTCCGCGGCCTTCTCGGCGGTGATGCTGTCGTCGAGCGTGACACCGCCGAGGAAGCCTGCGACGCGGACTTGGCGGACACTGGCCCGGCGTGCGGCGAGTTGTTTGAGTTCGCTGCTCAACTGCTGCTCTAGTTCCGAGGACCGAGCCAAGAGGTTGTCTTTTTCCAGGACGTCCAGGTTGGCCATGGCAACGGCGCAGGCCGTTGCATGGCCGGCGTAGGTGGCGCCGTGACGGAAGATCGGAGTGGCCGGGTCATCGATGTAGAACGGCTGCCAGATCTTCGGTGCGACCAGCACTCCACCAAGGGGTGCGTAGCCGGAGGTGACGCCCTTGGCGAAGGTCACGAGGTCCGGTTCCAAACCGAAACGTTCGGCGGCGAACATTGTGCCGGTACGGCCGAAACCTGTGATGACTTCGTCGAGGATGAACAAGATGTCGTGCTCGCGGCACAACTGCTGGACGGTTTCGAGGTATCCGGGAACGGGCGGGTTGACGCCTCCGGTGCCCTGGATGGGTTCAGTGACGAAAGCGGCGATGTTGTCCGCCCCCAGTTCGGCGATGGTTCTGGCGAGGGCGTCGGCGTCGTGGACGGGGACGCGTGCGGTTTCCGGGACGAGTGACTCGGTGCCGTAGCCCTCGCGGTTGAAGTCCAGTCCGGCGATGCTGGTGCCGTAGGCGTGCAGGCCGTGGTAGGCGTGCTCACGGCTGAGGATGATGGTCTTTGTGGTGCGGCCTTCGCGCTGCCAGTGTCGGCGGGCGAGCTTGCAGGCGACGTCGATGGCGTCTGAGCCGCCTGAGTTGAGAATGATCTTCGGATCGTCGATGGGGGACAGCCCGGCGAGGCGCTCGGCTAGCCCGATCGCCTGGTCGTTGGCGAACCTGGCGAAGATGTGGTAGGTCTCAAGCTTCAGCATTTGGGCGTGGGCGGCTTCGGCGATCGCGGGGTGGGAGTGGCCGATGTTCGCGTGCCAGAGGCCGGCGGTGCCGTCGAAGAGGCGGCGGCCGTCGGTGGTTTGCAGGTAGCAGCCTTCGCCCCGCTCGATGACGATCTGTCGTCCGAGGATGGACGGGATGTGCGCCTGGGCAGACCATAGGGCGGGCCCTTGGAGGACGCGGGGGTTGGTGGACATGGTTGTTCCTTTCGTGTCGGAGGTGTGTGGGCGTCAGCGGGCGGTGTAGCCGCCGTCGACCGGGATGCAGGCGCCGGTAATGTAGGCCGCTTGCTCCGAGGCAAGGAAGCTGACGGTGGCGGCGACGTCGGCAGGGGCGGCGAGGCGGCCGAGGGGGATGGCGGTGACAACGTCACGGTCTGTCTGCTCAGGGTCGGCCTGGGCGTTGACCCAGTCGTCGTAGAGCGGGGTGCGGGCCATGCCCGGAGCGACGGCGTTGACGCGGATGTTGCGGTGGGCGAGCTCCACTGCTGCGGCAGTGGTGAGTGCATTGATTGCGCCCTTGGTGGCGCTGTAGATGCTCATCGTTGGCACTCCGACAGTCGCCAGACGCGAGCTGATGTTGATGATGGCTCCGCCCCGGTCCATCCGTTTGGCGCCTTCCTGCAGCACCGCGATAGCGGCAATGGTGTTGACCTCGAATACTTTGCGGATCTCGTCCAAGGGCACATCGAGCAAGTCGCCGGTGTGGTCCTGGGCGGCGTTGTTGACGACCACGTCGAGCCGCCCGTAGGTCTGGACAGCCGCATCGGCCAGGGCTGCGGGGGCTCCGTCGGCCGTTAGGTCCAGGGCGATGAAGGTGGCGTTATCGCCCAACTCCTCCTGAACCTTCATGCCCCGTTGGTGGTCCCGGCCCGTGATCACCACATTGAAACCGTCGGCGTGCAAGCGGCGCGCGATGTCATGACCGATCCCCGAGGTGGACCCGGTGACGATGGCGGTGCGGCGCGTCACCGGTTGGCTCCGATCACGTCGACCGCGCGCTTGAGCCGGGCCACGCCCTCATCGATCCGCTCGGGCGTGGATGTGGCAAAGCACAGGCGCAGCGCATTGCGGAAATTTCCGGCAGCGGAGAAGGCGGGGCCAGGTATGTAGGCCACGCCCTCGGCAAGCGCGGTATCGAACAAGGCCGTGGTGTCGACCTCCTCGTCGGCGAAGGTGAGCCACAGGAAGAACCCACCTTCGGGATCGGTGGCGCGGACGGCGTCGCCGAAATGGCGCACTAACGCAGCCTGCATGGCCTCCTTACGCTGGCCGTAGAGGCCGCGCACACGGTCGAGGTGAGGCTGGAGGTGATCGCCGGCCAGAAAATCCGTGACGGTCTGCTGGGTGGGCACGCTCGTGCAGGTGTCCATGGCTTGCTTCGCGTTGATCAGCAGCGGCTGCAGGCTCGGATCAGCGTCGACCCAGCCGATCCGCAATCCGGGTGCGAGGATCTTTGAGAAGGTACGCACCGAGAACACCCTGGGGTTTCCAGGGTCGATTTGGCTGAATTCAGGGATTGGACTGCCGCCGAACCGCAGCAGACCGTAGGGGTCGTCGTCGATGATGACCGCGCCCCATTGGCCCGCGAGCTCGAGGAGCTGCTCGCGGCGCCGCTCTGATTGAGTGACACCGGAGGGGTTCTGAAAATTCGGGATCGTGTAGATCGCCTTGGGCCTCCGCCCGGCCTGCGCGACGAGATCCGGCAGCGCTTCCACGATCAGACCGTGCTCGTCCAGCGGCGCCTCCAGCAGATCGGCACCGTAGGACCGGGCGGTAGCGTTGCCGTTGGTGTAGGTGGGACCCTCGACGATTACGAGATCACCGGGATCGACGAACAGCTTGCACGCCAGATCCAGGCCCTGCATGCCGCCGGTGGTGACGAGGATCCGGTCGCTGCTGCTGATGATTCCATGGTCAGCTTGGAGTTTGAGGATCTGCTCGACCAGCGCCGGCTCGCCTTCCGTGGCTCCATAGCTGTACTTGCCGGGCACCAGGTGGGCGGCATAGTGGTCGAGGAGATCGACAGGCATGAGCTCGTCGCTGGGAGCGCCCATCGCAAATCGGACGATGTCGTGAGTCTGGCGTGCGAGAAGAGTTGTCGACGAGTCGATGATCGATCCCTTGAGATCGGATGCCCGGTGGGCAAGTGATAGTGGACTGCCGGTCATTCTGTCCTCCGTGGGGTTGGCTTTATGAATCCAAGCTATGGCCAATGACGTCGCAGTAAAAGCGACGATTAATGACATTGAAGCGTTAGCGATTCTGACAAGTCGTTGGCCCGGCCTTGAACCTCCTCGCACCTCCTTGCACGCGATGATTCAACTCCAATGAGCTGCGCCGTCCCCCAGCGGCGTTGGGCAGTCGCGGTGCAGCTTCCACCGTGAACCCCTTGGGTCCCTGGCGAATCCGTCAATGACTTGTCCCGAATCAAGGGCGTAAGCGCCGGTGTCGGCGGCAGAGCCGACGGCAAGACGGGTTACTCTAGCCGCATGCTGGATGTTCACCGACTGGTACTGCTGCGCGAAGTGAAGCTACGGGGAAGCATCACCGCCGCCGCTCGGGCGCTCTCCTACACCCACTCCGCGGTCTCTCAACAACTCGGGCTGCTCGAGAAGGAAGCCGGTGTCCCACTGTTGGAAAGGGTCGGACGCGGTGTCCGGTTGACCCCGGCGGCCGAAGATCTCGCCCGCCACGCAGAGAGCATTCTCGCCATCCTCGAGCACGCCGAAGCGGATCTCGCGGCCAGCGATACGGCAGTTCGGGGAACGTTGCGGCTGGCCGCTTTCACGACAATCAGCCGCACCACGGTGCCTCAAGTGATCGAGACGCTAAAGCGGCAACATCCGGCGCTGGATACCCGTTTCCGGCAGGTCGAGCCTGAGGAAGGGCTGTTGCTGCTGTCCTCGCGTCGCATCGATGTGCTCGTGGCAGACAGTTATGACGCCTACGAATCCGTCCGCCCGGATTTTCACACCGATCTGCTCATGCACGACCCGGTCCGCGCTTACCTGCCGGACGACGACGGCCTGGACCCCTTGGAGGCGCGACGGCACGTTCGCTGGGTACTGGAACCCAGCGGCACTGAAGCCCACGCCTGGGCGTTGAAGCTATGCCGGGAACATGGTTTCGAACCCGACGTCGCCTACGAGTCTTCCGACCTGCTGTTCCACCTGCATATGGTCGAGGCAGGACTAGCCGCAGCGTTCCTGCCCGACCTCCTCGTTCGGGACGCCCGCGCACAACTCGCACCGTCCGCCCTGCTCGGCACGCACCAGCACCGGAGCATTTCGCTGATCTGCCGAGCCGGAGCGGAACGACGCCCCTCGACGGCGGCCTGCCGCGACGCCTTTGTTCACCATCTCACGCAATAGCCGTTGTACTGAGAAAATTGGAGCTGCAGGGCGCTACGACGCCTATCGCAAATCACGCCCGGCTCGCATGATGCTTTCTCGCGGCGTCATGCCGCTCCTCATCGAGCCCGCGCGATCTGGCCCGGCGAAGAGAAAGTCGGTACAAAGTTTGCCTGGTGACGAGGTCCTCCACTGGCCGTTCAATAGCAGTGGTCCGATTCACGCGGGCGGCGTGACGCGCTCGAAAAAGGACCCTCGCTGTGTCGGGTTCTGCCGGGTCAACACTTTGCTTGACGGTCACTAAGACCGGCCACTCATCCGAGTCAATCCATGGAGCCTCAGATACAGCCTCATGACTGGGCAGGGTTCCCGACGAATTGAGGGGCTTTCGCCAAGTAACTGCTCCGGTCAAGTACACGCGCCGCTGCGAGGTAGCCCGTAAGCATGGCTGTAGCTACACGGTGAACGGCAGCGTCGTCGGGAATGAATGTGCTCGTGTGGAGATTGCCGTTGGCAGCAAAGGTACCTGAAAAAATCATTACCGCTCGTGCGGCGGAGGCATAAAAGGCGAAGTCATCAGCACCGTAAGAGCGGAATTCCCGCAATTCGTTCCCTTGCGACTCCAGATGCCGTGCGATTTCGGTTGCGATTTCGGAGTCATTTTCCAGAATCGGCTCTCCTCTGCTGATCTCCAACCGTGCACTGCAGTCGTGGGCCGTGGCCACCCCGTTTGCTATTTGTTGCAGACGTTCATGGATCATCTGCCGTTGCGATTCCGACATCGTGCGGATGGTCCCGGTTAGTATCGCTTCGCCGGAAATCGCATTGGGGCTGCCGCCACCATTGATGGTACCAACAGTCAGCACGGCGGACAGCGTTGGATCGATATTGCGTGCAACGATCTGCTGGCACGACATGACGAAAGCGCTAGCGGCAAGCACAACATCAGAAGAGTGATGAGGGTAAGCGCCGTGCGAGGGCACACCACTGAGAGTTAGTTTAAACTCATCTGCTGCCGCGTTGACGGGCCCTGGTGAACACGAGTAGGCGAGGGAGTTCAGTGCTGGCTGTAGGTGCGCACCTATAACTGTCCGGATCTGATGCTTCTCCAAGACTCCGGCCGTTACAACGTCTCGCGCTCCCGACTCGCCGAGTTCCTCCCGCGGCTGGAGAATTCCCACCAACGGGACAGGCGGGGGCGTCATCGCAGCAACGGTGCGCGCGACCGCTATGAAGGCCGCCATGTGCACGTCGTGTCCACAGGCGTGCATGGCTCCATTTGTGGAAGCCCATGGGAGTTCCGTCTGTTCAATGATTGGCAAAGCATCCATCTCGGCCCTGATGGCCACAGAAGCCCCTTCGCCGCCCAAGCGGACAACCCCGATATTGCCTTCCAACGTCTCCTTGCGGAATGAGTTTGGTAGCTCGTCCATCAACGTGGAAAGGGTGTCGCCTTCATCACCTGAAACGCGCGGCTGCTGGTGCAGTCGCTTAAGCAACCCCTCAACGGCCTGGACTTCAACGGACAGGAGGTCAAACGCGGATCCGGCATCGAAGTCTGTCTGTCTGCTGGTGCCAGCTCTGGGCAGTGACGACATTTCTATTCCCCTTTTTTGGTAAGTCTCAGACTGCTTCAACGAAAGAGTCTTCCCGATGATCACGGCGTTCGGCGGGGTTAGGGCCGGGGAACGAGTTTCGTGTGCGACTAGCGTCTCGACGAACATGGGTCCGACAAGAAATCTCGTATGCTCAGAGGCCCAGCGCTGGCGGGAAGATGGAGATCTGCGAACTCGCTAGTACCGCCAGCGCAGGGCGGCGATCACGGCCTCATGATCGAGTTTGGCAAAACGTTCGGATTCGCCCCTCCTCACTGCGACGTAGGCATTCACCAATTCATGCCCAAGGGCGGACCGTAGGAAACTGCTGCCATCCAAGTCATCCAGCGCAGTTGACAAGTCGGGGGCGAATCTGCGGACGCCGAGTTGGCTCCTCTCCTCTTCACTCAGGGTCCCGGGGTCAACCTTGATTTCGGGGGGCAGCTTAAGTTGCCGCGTGAAGCCCTCCATCGCGGAGGAAAGTATGGCTGCGACGGCAAGGTACTGGTTGGAGGATCCGTCGGCGCATTTCACTTCTACATTCGATTGCTTGTCCTCGTATCCTTTCAGGCCTGGGACGAAGCGTACGGCGGCTTCACGGTTGCCCGTACCCCAGCAGACAAAACTGCCCGCCCAGTGTTCGGGCTGAAGCCGTGCCATACTCAGGGCGCTTCCGCCGAGCAGGGCAGTGCTTTCAACTAGTCTGCCCACCACGCCTGCAATCATCCTTTCGCCATCTGCCGTCATCTGCGTCGCAGATGCGGCATCGAAGAAGACATTCCCGTCCTTGTCTCTGGCAGAGAAATGGATATGGCACCCGTTGGTTGCGCTTTCAGAGTGGGCTATGGGGGAGTAGGAAACATGCAACCCGTGTCTGCGGGAAACCCTGGTGATGATTAGCCGAGCGAGCAAATAGTCGTCCACGGCCTGGACCGGGTGCCGCGGTGCTAGTGAGATTTCGGCCTGCCCGCGTCCATATTCAGGATGGATCTGCTCGACCGGAACCCCGGCCTCCAAGAGGGCTGTGAGAACGTCTAGATGCCACTCTTCCAGTTGTAGGAACGCAGCCAACCCATAGCCGGGACCTTCGTGGGCGAGAAGTGGTGCATCCTGCGTACCTGTGAAAAGGGTGAATTCCAACTCAAAGGCAACCAATACGTCCAGTCCGGCGGTGGCCCATTCAGCAGCGATGCGTTTCAGAGCCGTGCGTTGACAGGTTGGAAACGGTACGCCGTGCATATCCACCAGATCGGCCGGCGCCCATGCGAGCCCGCTGACCTTGTCGAGGAGGGCAAGCGAAGAGCGGTCCGGAATCCCGCGCAAATCGCCGACGATCGCATCGAAATCAGAGGACTGGGTGACATGGTCGTCAGCGGCCATGAGAACTCCGACGCTCTTTGAGATTCCGCAGCCATTGCGGAATGCGCCCTCTACTTTGGTGCCCGGTAGGACTTTGACTCTTGAAACGCCGGCGTTGTCCAGGTTGGAAATCATGAGGGCTTTGATCTGATCGAGGTTCAGGTCTGCCTTTGCTTGTGAAGTCACTGCTTATCCTTTTGATTGATCGTTGTTTTCGCGCTGCTCTGGATTTACGGTTCCAGGTCGTAGACGCGGACTGCGTTGTCCGTGGCCACCAGCTTCGCCAGTCTTTGGGCATCACTAGGGGTCGCCCAACCCGATTCCACCCATCCACTCATCAGGGCGGCGAACTCGTGTCTCCAGATCGAGGCGCTGACTGCATAGTGCTCGGCGAGCCCAAAGGAGTCAGAGGAATAGAGGACCTTGCTGAAAGGCGCGATCTCCATAGCCTGACGGATTGACGTTCCGGCGCTGGGACCTAAATAGTGCGAAACCAGACCGACGTCGAGGTAGACGTGGGGAAAGACCTGGGCCAGGACTCCAGCTTCCCTGATAAAGGGGTAGCAGTGCAGGAGCATGAAGTTCGTCCCGGTGGTCCGCGTTTCCTGGAACAGGGGCGTCAGCCTGGAGGGGTCAGCTCGAAAGAGCTCCACATCGCCGTCGCCATAGCCTGTGTGGAGCTGGATGGGCAGTCCGGTGTCAATGCCTGCCCATAGCCCGAATCTGAGCAGGACAGGGTCAGTCACCCGGAAACTACCGGTTTTCTCGGCGGTACGGAACCATTCCCCTGCTGCCCTGAGGGCTTCCTGCTTGGAGGGTCGCTCTGCCGGGATGTCGAAACCGTGGCGGTAGGCGATGATGGATTTGAGCCCCACGGCATCCCTCGTCCTGTCGAGCAGGGTATCTGAGAATTTCGCAATAAACCCGGCAGCGGTGGACTCCGCCGCCAGGCTTTCGGCCACCCTCTCTATGCGGACGATCTCACGTGTACGAGCACCGGTCCGAGAGGCCATCCCGGAAGGATCAAGAAGCCGGGAATCCGGTATCCCAGTGTCCAGAAGGTATTGGGAGGTTCCCGTGCTGCCGAGCAGCAGCCTGTTCGCCTCCGCAGCGCCAATCCTTCTGCGGTGAGCCAGGTATTCGTCGAGTGGCGCAAGCGTCTCAAGTCCGATGATGGGCGCACAGAAACGACGCACAGCCAGACCGAAAGGGGAGTCGAGGCCGTCAGTACCTGCCGGCGCGTCCCAGTCGGACTCTGTGGCTAGACGCCGAAACTCACTATCTGGCAGGTCGGCGTCGACGACACCATGACAGTGGTGATCAATCAAAGGTAAATCAATCCTGCCGATGGTTGCCTCAGTCATGCTCACCTCCGGCTGTCGCTTTCGGAGCTTTCGCGGAACTGGTATCGGCCCCGTACCAAGGACCCACAAAGGGCTGCGGCTACACCGATACCCTCACCAACGCACAGTTCCGGGCGCAGACTGTCAGCACGTGCAGTCGGGGTCGGGGTTTTTTCGCTCATGCGAGACTCCTGACGAATTGTAAGAACAAAACTATTCAAATTGTTCTACTACCAATGATTATGAATCAAAATTTTCATACTGGGAAGTCCCGTCACCCTACTCGGTTTTTCCGGGAGGCCGCTGCAGTCTGTCGGTATTATTACCCACAGATTGGTCGGCTGCGGTAGTTTCTGACGCGTTACCTTCTCCTGGCCGTCTCCACCTGCGTGCCGAAGTGGGCGAAACGCGCAATGTTTCCCTTCAGTCCGACATGTCGGGAAACAATGGGCCTTCATAGTCCGGCAAAGGAAAAAGTGTTGAACCCCGGCGCCTGGCGTCTTCCTCCGACGCCGGAACTGAACGCGGGTGGGTCGGATTGGAGTCAACAGGAGCGACGCGATGGATCATGGCAAGGCACTTCCGAGGCTGGGGTCAAGAGTTCCGGCGTTTGGCCCGGCCGGCCCTGCTTGGCTGAGATGGTTTTGGGGCTGTGTGCGCTAATCCAAGGTTCCTTTGATGTCAGACCCCGGATCGGATACTTCAATGTTATGCCTGTTTCAGTTTGGCCGTCAATGGATATTTTTGAATGGTTCCATTCAAGTCTGGGGGCCTGCGCCGTGGGGAACGGCTGCGGTTCCCGCAGGTCCGCGTCGTCATGGCGGACCTCCCTCCCTCGGGAGGGTAGCGGGGCCGCGCGAAAACGCTGGCCCAGACTTGTGCTCCGTGGGGACTTGCAACCTGTTCACCGTTGTCTGAGATGCGCTAATCTGTAATTAACCGTTCATGCCTCCGCCAACCGGGAAGTACTCAAGGGGCTGCCGGCCGCAGTGTATGGGCTGGTGGCGAGGTGTCAACGATTCGTCACCATGGGAACGCTGTCAACCCTATGTTGGGGTACTTACCTACACGAGCCCGCAGACAAGAGAGGGGATCCATGACGGAGGATACAACCACCGCCACTAGTACCGTTGCCGAACGGATTCGAGAAGCCATGGGTGGGTTGTCGGCCAAAGAGCGCTTGGTCGCGCGCGCAATCTTGGCACAGTATCCCGTCGCCGGTCTGGAAACGACAGCCTCCCTGGCTGAAATTGCGAATGTCAGCGCTCCCACTGTGGTCCGGTTCGTCTCCAGACTCGGGTACTCGAGCTACAAGTCCTTCCAAAGCACGCTCAGGGAAGAAATCTCAGAGAAGACCGCCGGACCCGTGACCCTGGAGACCCGCTCCTCGTATAAACATGAGGAGGCTTTTGGAGCGCCGGGCACTGCAGTGATCACCGCAAGCTTGATGCGGACGTTTGAGCAGCTTCCCGCCAGTGAGGTCCGGGCCGCGGCAGTGTCCCTCGCGGGGGCTCAGGGAGCGGTCCATATCTTCGGCGGTCGCTTTACCCACATCTTGGCCGAATATGCGGCACTGAACCTGCGTGCCTTGCGCGGGCGTGTCTACTATCACCGGGACATCCAAGACGCCATCGCCGCCGCGGTCGACATCGGTAGGCGCGACTGCCTGTTGATCTTCGACGTCCGGCGTTACCAACCGGGCTCTGTCCGGTTGGCGAAGCTGGTCAAGGAACGTCAGGCCGTCGTGATCCTTATAACGGACCCTTGGATGTCCCCGATCGCAGAATTTGCAGACATCGTGTTGCCTGCCAGGATTGAAGCTCCCAGTCCAATGGACGGACTGGTTGGCCCGATGGCTGTCATCGAGACTGTTGTGGGCAGCGTGCACGACTTTCTCGGATCAACTGCGGCTGCACATTTGACCGAGTGGGAGCTCTTGACTGAGACCGTTGATGGCCAGGCTCCGTGACAGTCCCAAGGTACTGACCGAAAGCCTGCGCGGCCGCGACGGACTTGCAGAGCTCTTCCAGGTCGTCTGGAGAGGCCTGCCCGGCCTCCCGCGCTGACACTGTCTCCATTACCCGACGCTGGCACTGTTGTGTACGTCGCCTCTCGTGTCTTTGACTCCAAACTCTACTGAGCCCGCGGGTTGTCCTTCTGGTTGAACTGTCCGGCCCTAGGGAGCGGTCGTCCCGGGCCGGTCGCGCAGCCGTCAGATGCGTCTGGCCGTCTGGAAGAGGGACAGCAACCGCAATGCCTCCTGTCGCAAAAGGCCGCCCTTCGCCATCCCCTAACTCAGGCCGCGTTCTGCAGCCCTGTCCACGGTTCGCGCAAGTGCGTGCGGGGGCATCCTCTGCTCCCGTCGGTAGAGCAGATCACAGTGGCGATCGTGGCGATCGTACGGACCGGGGGCGAGCCCGCGGCCTGATGCACCAACAAGACCACCCTTCTCATGCGGGAGCACGCCGTCTCCGGCCGATCACTTTCGTGTTGCCGTCGAGAAATATTTATTTCATCCTTGTCCTCTGAGGTGGATGGATGTAACGTATCTCACGCATTGCAATCCCCTTCCACCGCGGCGGATACCTCTGGTGCCTATTCTCTCGGAGCAGCTCGGCATCTCCGAGGTTGCCGTAAGGCCCGCCTTCTCCTCTCGCAATGGAGCACAACATCCATGTCCAGCAGGTCAGCTTGGAAGCCGCACCCACAACTGTCTGCGGTCGCCCACCATAAGTGTCGAGCACTCAGTTTCCCCGCCGGGCTGGAGCACACCGTCGGCCGGTGGCCTTCTCCCATATCCCCGTCAACGTTGTGCCGTTGTGGACATTGGCAAGTGCGTCATCAAGATCTGCGCTAGAGACCGCTGGAGGCGTTTCCGGCTCGCCTGGACGTTTCCCAATACTTCCTGAAAGGTTTGGAGTCAAACATGTCATCAAATCCGGTGCCAAATAAACCATCAAAGAGAAAGATCCCGCTGTGGGCCGCGTTGGCCTTATCACTGGCGACAGTGGGGCCCACCCTGGCCATGGCGGGTAACGGGCAGGGTCTGGTCGGCTTCGTTGGCAAGTCAATCCCGCTGGTATTCCTGATTGGTCTGGTCGGTGTCTCATTGGTTGGCTATGGCTTCGTGCGGCTCACCCGGCACCTCAATCATGCCGGTTCCGCGTACGCGCTGGTGGGCGTAACCATTGGTCCCCGTGCCGGATTCTTCGCGGGATTCGCCATGCTCGGAACCTATGTGGCTTTCTCAATCGGGACGCTGGCGTTGACCGGCGCGTTCGTCAACGCATTCCTGGCCGAACTTCAGAACGGATCCGCTGACCCAATCCAGATTCCTTGGCCCTTTGTAATCATCGTAGGGGCTGTAATTTCCTTTCTTCTGGCCGGCAGGGAAGCTTCCACAATCGCCAAGATCCTGCTGGTGATCGAAGGGGTGGGCATCCTTGCGATGGTGGTTTTGGTCGTCGTTATCTTCGTCAAAGGAGGGGCTCCGGCTACTGGAATGGACTTCACAGTGTTCAGCCTCGAAGGAGTTAACACCGAACAGGTTTTAGCCGGTGTGGTCGCCGCGTTCCTTTCATGGGCCGGCTTCGAAGCATGTGCCTCACTGGGGGAGGAGACGGACAATCCCAAGCGGAACATCCCTCGTGCACTGGGAGGAACGCTGGTCCTGACCGGTGTGCTCTTCACCGTGGTCATGGCCGCGCAGACCATTGGCTTTGGAACCGACAGCGCGGGCCTTTCCCGCATGCAGACCTCCGCCAACACTCTCGGAGACTTAGGGCACGAGTATGTCGGCCCTGGATTCAGCCTGATCGTTATCATCACTGCGAGCTGCGCGGCGTTTGGTTGCCATGTCGCCTCGACTGCCACGGCGGGACGCATGCTCTATGCTTTCGCTCGGGACGGCTTCGGCCCATCTGCGCTTTCTGTCTTGCATCCAAAGACGAACGGTCCACAACGCGCCAGCGTGTTTGTCATCGCCATTGCTCTGATGGCAGGCTTGGTCTGTGCCCTGACGGGCTGGCCGGTAATGGGGACGGGCAACTCCGCGGTCGACACGTACTTCCTGTTTGCCGTCGCAGGTACGGTATGCCTCATGGTCGCTTATTTCATGGTGGAAGTGGCCGCTGTGCGGTTCGTCTGGCATAAGAAATTCGTCGCCGTCCATGGCGGCCGGGGCAAGATAGCCGGTATCGTACTGCCGGCTGTCGGGGCACTAGTGATCGCCATCGTCCTGTGGTTCAGTGTGAAGGACGCCCGAGGCCCCGCAGATGCCCCAATGCTGGGAGTTTATTGGTGCATAATCGGAGTATTGCTGGCCTTGGCGGCATCCCGTGTCGCAGCAAGAGTAGGCGCTTCGCTGAATCAGGAGCTTGAGTTGGACAGGCTGGGTGTCGACGCCAACACATTGGAAGGGAGCTTGTCATGACCAGCCTGTACCAGCGTGAAGCGCGAGTAGTTGCTGGAATTGAGAAACTCCGCTTCTTCCCTCTCGAGGTCGTGGAAGGACGAGGATCGACTCTGATTGAGCCCTCCGGACGTGAACTCCTAGATCTTTCAGCCAGCTGGACTGCTTCCGGTCTTGGCCACGGACACCCTGCCGTGGTCCAGGCTGCGAACCGGGCAGTGTCCAAGGCAGCCGGGTCAAGCTGTCTTTCCGCTGTTCATCCCGATTCGGTGGGCCTGGCAGAGGAACTGCTGGCGCTGGTTCCCGGTTCGGGTGAACGGCGCGTCTATTTTGGACACGCTGGTTCGGACGCCAATGACGTCGTTCTTAGGGCATGCCGGCACCACTCGGGCCGCCGCACGGTGCTAGCGTTTGAACATAGCTATCACGGAGGGATCGGCACCTCAATGGCAGTATCCGGCCAGCAGGTGGCCGCCGGACATGACCCGGATCAGGATGTGGTCTTCTTGCCATACCCTAACCCCCTGAGACCCCTTACTGGCGAAATCGAATCAACCGTAGACGCGGTCCTCGCCCTGGCCCGCAAAAACCTTGAGACAAACGCCGTGGCCTGCCTGATTGTCGAGCCCATTCTCTCCGATGGTGGACTCGTGGTTCCTCCACACGGATTCCTGGCCAAATTGTATGCTCTATGCCGGGAATATGGCGTACCAATGATTTGCGACGAAGTAAAAGTGGGGCTGGGGCGAACCGGAACACTCCACGCGTTCTCCGCCGAAGGCATTGAGCCAGACATCGTCGTTTTCGGTAAGGCGCTCGGCGGCGGCCTACCGCTCTCCGCTGCCATCGGCCCCGCCGCAATCCTCGACCACCCGGTGGCCTCCGCCCTGCTGACCACGGCCGGCAACCCCGTTTGCACAGCTATTGGCAGAGCGGTGCTACGTACAATCGTTGAAGACCGCCTTCCCGAAAGGGCCCTTGAGGCAGGGAACAGGCTAGTCGCCGCCTTGCAAAATCTCGCCGACGGGCGCGGAGCGTACGGCGGGGGAGCAGCCGAACGGATCGCGGAGGTCCGAGGCAGAGGACTCTCCATCGGCATCGAGCTGGTCAAGGACCGGGCCACATTGGAACCGGATCCGAAACTGGCACGGCAGGTGGTTTACCGTGCCTGGCAGCTGGGAGCCGTCTTCTACTACGTGGGCGATAATGTCTTGGAGATTACCCCACCGCTGGTGATCACAAACGCCGAGATTGATCGGGCCGCCCGGATCATCGACCAGGCGATCAACGATGCCATCACCGGCGCCGTCAGCGATGAAGAGTTGGCCCCGTATGCTGGCTGGTGACTGCGCGTCAGTAAGTCTTCGAGGTCAGCCAGTGTCGAGTAGCGAAGGCGGGGGAACCAGGAGAGCCCGGGCGGCATGGCCACAGTTCAGGCGATGAGTCGATAACTCGAGTCCACCTCACATTCTGCGTCACTATAACCTTCGGCGAGTCCCGACAGATATCGTCAAGGATGGTTCCGTCGGTGCTGCCTGGTCCCGGTTGGAAGTACTCCGGTCCGGCACCGGCCGCCCCAGCCAGCAGCAAAAGTGTCCATCAGGAACGGCATATTTCTGTTCCACCAAGGATGGTCAGACGCGAACCATGATTGTCAGGGTTAGCCAACGCGGTCGCGAAACAGAGGCATCCGCGAACTTCGTTCCCACGCAGCGGTCCGGACCAACTGCAGCCTCGGATACTGCTATCCCGACCAAGCGCCCCCAGGAGCGCCCTGGCTGCAGCGTTCGCGAGGTCTGGCGAGCGTGGGCTGGACAGAGGTGACCCGTCCGGGATCGATCGTCCAGCAGCTATTCCAAAGGCTTCTTCGCAAGGTCTGCCGAACCGTGTGCGGGAGATCGTCGGCTCTGTCGAAGTCACCGACGAGGACGTTGAGTGGACGCGTCCGGCTTGAGGCTGCGGGGCCCTTGCCGCAGCCACCAGGTAGAAGAAGGATGACCGGCTTCAGGCAGCCAGTGTCGCGACTCTTAAGGAAAGTGCCCCGCTCGGATGCGCACTTGATCTGTAATAAAATACTCAGAGAGAAGCATTGACTCGGAATAAGAATGAGACATAACATTACTTCGAGCCTAATGGGCGGGCCTGATCGCCTCCCGGAAAGAGTCCCCGACGTTACTCCATGCTGTCAACACCGCGGTCACACCCGTTCTGGCGCTTGGCTCAACAGGATCGAAAACCACCCAGGAGAAATCCCCGCGGTGAACCCGGAAAGAAACGTCAGGGCAGGTAAGAAGCGAGAGCTCCACGCCGACGTCGTCGTCGGAGCAGGACCGGCTGGACCTCTTGGTCAGCGCCGTGCTCGCGAAGCTACCTGCTACACCGTCCCACGGCACCCAGTGCCGCGGCGCACGTCAATCAAGGAAAGAGAATCACATGAACAGCAGCAAGCGACCGCTCGGCATCCGAGGTTGGTGTATTGCGACCAGTGCGGCCATTGTCGTGGCTTTGACCGGCTGCGGCGGCTCGGCCACCACGGCCACTTCACCAGCGCAAGTTGACACCGTGCTCAAGCTGCCCGATCTCAAGGGTCAGACGATCGTCCTCAACACCATCGGCGGGGTCTACGGCGATGTGGTGAAGAAGGATGTTGCCGCGCCCTTCGAGGCCGCGACCGGGGCGAAGGTCACGGTGACCACGAACTGCTGTGATTCGTATCTCACGCAGGTACAGTCCAATCAGTTCGCCGGCGACGTTGTCCTCGGCAGCTCCTATGGGCCTATGCAGGCGTGGGCCAGTCAGGGAGTGCTCAAGAAGGATCCCCGGCTGGCGCAGATCGGCAAAGAGCGAGGGCTCGGAAGTGACGAATACCAGGACGATGTCGTCACGGCTGGCTATTACGGCATCGTCATGGCGTGGAACACCAAAGTCGGGAACGATCACCCCAACTCGTGGGCAGACTTCTTCGACACTTCCAAGTACAAGGGGACCCGCGGTCTGTACAGCTGGGGGTTCGGCGACTTGGAGGCAGCCCTGCTGGGAAATGGGACACCTGGACCGAGCCTGTACCCGCTTGATGTGAACAAGGCGTTCGACGAACTGACCACATTGCGCAAGAATGCGCCCGTCCATGTCTTCTCGACTGATGCGGACCAGGTCAACCAGCTCGGCACCGGCGAAAATGACTACACGGTGGGCTTCAGCTCGGTCATCATGCAGGGCATCACCAAGGGGCTGCCACTGGATATGACGTTCAACCAGGCGGTGCGCGTGGGCATGGGCGTGGGCATCCCTTCCACGGCCAAGAATGTCGACGGGGCGGTCGCGCTCATCGACTTCTACATGCAGCCCAAGGTCCAGGCGGCGATCGCCCAGGACACCGGCATCTCGCCGGCGTACGCGAAGGCCGCACAGCTAGTCGACCCCAACCTGCAGAAATATATGGTGACGGATTCGTCGAACATCGGCCAAACGATCAAGCAGGACAACACCTGGTGGGAGAAGAACGGGGCACCGACCTACGCCCGCTTCGCGAAGTGGGCGAGCGGGAGCTGAAGCCCATGACCATGACCAACCCCGGAACCGCTCCCGAGGTCCGCGACCAGGGAGCAAGCTCCCTTCGCAAGTCGGCGAGGACCAGCGACCCGATGCCGCTCCGCCGATGGGGGTTCAGGCTGGCATGGCTGCTGGTCGCGGCATACCTCGTGTTCGGCCTAGCGGTGCCGCTGTTCGTCGCCCTCCAGCGTAGCGTCGGCATCGATCCCTTCTGGCGCGCATACGGCGAGCAGCTGGTGGCCCCGTCCCTCCTGCTAATCCTCGGACGCTCGCTGCTGTTCGCAGCAGTGGCCACGCTGGTCATCTCCCTGATCTCCTACCCGGTGGCCTACGCGATGACCCTGATGGGGCGGCGCTCCCGCACGGTTCTCCTCGCCCTGCTAATTGTTCCCTACTTGACCTCGTTCTTGGTCCGGACCTACGCCTGGATCGGGATCCTGGGCGTCAAAGGCCCTGTCGTCGCGGTACTGCACTGGTTCGGAATCAGGACACCAACGCTTGACTACACTGCCATAGGCGTCCTGGCCGTGCTAGTAAACGTGTTCCTGCCCGTCGTCGTCCTCACCTGCTATGTGTCGATGTCACGGATCGACCCATCGCATTTGCGGGCAGCGCGAACGCTCGGCGCGAACCATCTGGAGAGCTTCTGGAGGGTATATGCGCCGCAGACGAAATCCGGTGTCATGTCCGGGGCCGTGCTGGTCTTCATCCAGACCGTAGGCATGTATGTGGCCCCTGCCCTGATCGGCGGTCCCTCGGAGTCGACAGTAGTCACTCTCGTGGTGCAGCAGGTCGTGCAGGGGGAGACCTTCGGAGTCTCGCCGGCGTACTCAGCCTCGTTGAGCGTCATTTTGGCTGTTGTCGTGGTGCTGGTGCTGGCCCTGACTGCACGCTCGCTAGGCGCTGGAGAAGTGTTTGGGCTCACGACCGGTGGGCGTCTGAACCGCAAGGACAGCAAGCCCAAGCGCCAGCGCTCCTCGCACCAGTCGTTCTGGGCTGTGGTGCGCCGGATTCCCGTCGGCTCTGGCCGGCGCCACATCCTTATCCGTGCCATGGTCGTCCTCGCCGTGATCGTGATCGACGGCCCGCTAGTCTACCTCTTCGGCATGTCGTTCCAGCCGCTGCCCCTCCTGGCCTTCCCGACGGGCGGTTGGTCGACGACCTGGTACACCCAGTTGTTCGATGACCCGTCGTGGGGCGATGCCGTCCAGCTCTCTCTACAGACCGCGCTGTTGGCGACCGCCCTGGCGCTCGTCGTGGGAGGATTCTTGGCACTGCGCACGAGCAAGGTACGACCCTTCGCGCGTTCGACGATCGTGGCCGCGGCGGTGCTTCCGCTGATCGTCCCAGCCATCATGTACGCCACCGGGGTCCACACCGTCTTCACGCAGCTCGGCCTCATCGGCAACTGGCAGGCGATCGCGGTCGTGCACAGCTTCATCGCGATGCCGTATGTCTACGTGAACATCCTCAACGCGTTGAGCTCCTACGATCCCCGATGGGATCAAGCCGCGCACTCACTCGGCGCATCGCCTTGGCGCAGGCTCCGCAGAGTCACCCTGCCCCTGCTGAGGCCAGCACTGCTCACAGCGGCCGTTCTGGCGATCCTGACATCGATTGACGAGTTCACCGTCACGCTGTTCGTGGGCGGCATTACCTTCCAGAACCTGGCGCTGAAATTCTGGTCCGACGCTAGGCAGAACCTCAGCCCCGAACTCGCTGCGGTCGGCGTTCTGCTAATCGGGCTCACCCTCGCCATCGCTGCATTCGCGGCCCTTGGGCTGTACGCCACGCGACGTTCCGCCAATACTAATCGGAGTGAAACATGACCGAACCTGCCGTTGTTGAAACCATCTCCTCACACCGTACGGACCCATCCATGGCCCCCACGAATGCCGACGCGAATAGCTATCTCGTCTTTGACAACCTCATCAAGACCTATGGCAACATGACTGCCTTGGACGGCGTCTCGCTCAAGGTCCGGGACGGTGATTTCGTGTCGATCCTGGGCCCCAGCGGATCGGGAAAGACCACCATGCTTGGGATTCTCGCCGGATTCGTAGAACCCGACTCCGGCTCCGTCTGCCTGGCAGGGCGGAACCTCGTTGGTGTACCCGCAGACCGGAGGAACCTCGGCGTGGTGTTCCAGAACTACGCCCTGTTTCCCCACATGAGCGTCAGCGAGAACGTCGCATTCCCCCTCGAAGCGCGCTCGATCCCGCGTGCAGAGGTTGCTCAACGGGTCTCTCGCGCCCTTGACATGGTCGAGCTGGGCCATCTCGGCCAACGCAAGCCGACTGAGCTCAGCGGTGGTCAGCAGCAACGCGTCGCTCTGGCTCGAGCGCTGGTCTACGAGCCGCCGGTCCTGCTTCTCGATGAACCCCTCGGGGCCCTTGACCGTAGGCTCCGCGAGGCGATGCAGATCGAGCTCAAAGAACTCCACGCCAGGGTTAAAAGCACATTCCTCTACGTCACGCACGACCAGGAGGAAGCACTGGCGATGTCCGACATCGTCGTCGTCATGCGCGACGGCAGGATCGAACAAATCGGCCCGCCAGAGGAAATCTACGACTACCCCGCCTCACGGTTCGTCGCAACCTTTGTGGGAGACTGCAACGTCATCGACGGCACCGTAGAGCCTGGACCCCACGGATGGCAAGTACTCGCTAAAGACAGCGACGTCGTGCTATGGTGCGGCCCAGACAAGCCTGCCTCAGGCGACTGCTCTGTGGCCATACGACCCGAGCGCCTCGACCTGACGGACGGACCCAGTGACTCGGCCGACTGCATCCAGGCAACGGTGCAGACACGTCGCTTCGCAGGCCGAGAGGTCGCCTGGCGGTGCACCAGCACCCTTGGGGAACTGATCGTCCGGCTTCCTCGGACATTCACCGGCGCCAGACGGGCAGGGATTGACCACATCAGCGAAGGATCAACGGTTACTCTGCGTATCGACGTCGGTCGCACCCACGTCTTGGATTCCGGCGCCGACTGAACGTAACGAGGCCGCCGAGGCGGGCAAATTGGGCGGCAATAGAACCGCTCGCTCCGCCTCGCGGCCAATCGTTGACGGTCTGCTCAATGGCCTAGAAGTCCGCCCGTGGGGCATGACGACGAGGGCGAACGCGATTGTCACATCCAGGCGGCAGGGGCAACGCTATTCGCGACAGAAGGTTTCAGGACACTGACCCGTGTTGGAGGTTCTTCGCGAGTTTTGCCTAACCTCCGGAAGTAGTCGACCGAGCCCTGGGGAACGCCTCCAGCCCTCGATGTCTTCCATCAGGCTTCCAGCGATGTTACTCTCATAACATATCGGTCGTATCGAGAGAAAATTGTAACAAGTGATTCATCCGATGGGCTCCCGAGCGAAAGCACCCCCACATACGAGCGCAGTCCGAGGCCATTCATCCGGAGGCGTCTCGGGTGAGGCTAACGGGGCCGAGGCGTCGCCGTCCATCTCGCTGGGTTGATTTACCCCGGCAACTGTTCACGAAGGAAACATTCATGCATTACACAGTGTCCGCCGACACCGGCGGAACCTTCATCGATCTGGTCGTCAGCGATGAACACGACAACATGTACATCGGCAAGGCGTTGACTACGCATGAGCGGGTCTTCGAGGGCATGGAAAAAGCCCTGAGCCGGATCGGAGAGGATCTAGGTATTTCCGCAAGGGAAATTCTGGAGAACACGGACCTGTTCATTTACGGGACCACACGCGCCACAAACGCCATCGTCAACCGGACCGTGGCCAAGACGGCATTTTTGACCACCGCAGGATTCCCCGACATTCTGCTGCTGAAGGAAGGCGGCAAACGGGATGTCTTCGATTATCTGACCGAGTACCCCGAGCCCTACATTCCTCGGCGGCGGACCTTTGAGGTGCCGGAGCGGATCAACTCCGAGGCCCAGGTCGTAACTGAACTGGACGAGGACGAAGTCAGGAGGATCCTTGCGCACCTGCGGGACGCGTCCTTTGAGTCAGTGGCCGTCTGCTTTCTTTGGTCGGTCATCAACCCTGCACACGAACTGCGTGTGGGTGAACTCATCGAAGAAGTCCTCCCGGGGGTTCCGTACACACTTTCGCACCGGATTGCGCCTGCCGTCAGAGAATATCGTCGGGCCTCCGCCGCGGCGATCGATGCATCGCTCAAGCCTCTGATGCAGCGACACTTCCGCGGGCTCGAGAATGACCTGCGGGACTATGGGTACAAGGGCCAGCTGTTGGTCTCCTCCAGCATCGGAGGTGTGATGGGCATCAGCGAGATGATCGACGCTCCGATCAACGCCGCAAAGTCGGGGCCCGCGATGGCCCCCGTTGCGGCAATAACTTTTTCCCAGGCTGAATCACTCGGCGGCAACACCATCGTCTGCGACACCGGCGGCACAACCTTCGACGTCGCCCTCTCACGCAACTCCGAACTGATCTACACGCGCGAAACCTGGCTGGGCGGCGAATGGGAAGGGGACCTGCTCGGCATATCGTCGGTGGACGTCCGTTCCATCGGGTCGGGTGGCGGATCTATCGCCTGGGTCGACGAGGGTGGGCTGCTGAGGGTCGGACCCCAATCCGCGGGCTCTGAACCTGGCCCAGCCTGCTATGGGCGGGGCGGGACGCAAGCGACACTCTCGGACGCTGCCTGCGTCCTGGGATTCTTTGACCCTCACTACTTTCTAGGCGGACGTATGGAGCTGGATGTTGAGGCAGCCCACACTGCCGTGGCGCGGATCGCCGGCCTGCTCGGGAAGACGGTTCAGGAGACCGCATGGGGCATTCTCACGCTCTCCAGTGACCACATGGTTAAGGCCGTCAACGACATGACCATCTCCCAAGGCTTGGATCCAAAGGAAAGCACTGTCGTAGCCGGTGGCGGCGCCGCCGGCATCAACATCATGCAAATCGCATATGAACTGGGCAGCGAGAAAGTCATCCTGCCCAAGACCGCCGCGGCACTGTCTGCCTCAGGCATGCACTTCGCCGATATTGTCAAGGAGGCGTCGTCGCCCATGATCACCCGATCCGGCGACTTCAACTTCAACAAGGTTAATTCCACATTGGAAACGCTCGAAACCGGGCTCCATAAGTTTGCGGGGGGTCTCGGTTCGACACCGGGGGACTACCGGATTGAATACCTCACCGAAGCCAGGTACGCCGGCCAGGTCTGGGACATAGTCGTCCCCCTGCCGATCGCACGATTTCACGGCCCAGAAGACTTGGACCGCGTCACAGACGCCTTCCACGCCGAGCACGAGCGACTCTTTGCCGTGCGCGACGAAAAGACCAGCATAGAATTTATCAGCTGGAAGGCGCGTCTGATCGCCAAGAGCGTCGATGCCGCCATACAACCTTCGACGAGCCCCACCGAGCGCTTGCGTGGTGTCCCCGCCAAGACCCGGAACTGTTATTTCGGGCCGCTCGGCCACATGGATACGGATATTTATCTACCCGACGATCTTACCCTCGGCACCTACGTACCGGGTCCGGCGATCATCCAGGAACCTACAACCACCCTGGTGGTCTACCCTGGGATGGCCGCCGAGGTCAGTGGATCAGGCAACTACATCCTTCACATCAACGACCTCGAAGGGAGTGCCCTCTGATGACGGCCCAGACCCTCAATACGAGCCCCACCACAATCGACTTCGACCCCATCCTGACTTCTGTCCTGGCGAATAAAATGGACGGGATCGTCCGTGAAATGACCAGCACCATGCTCCGGTCCGCCCGATCGGCGGTCATCAACAGCGGACGCGACTTCTCGTGCGCGATCGCGACGGCCGACAGCCGGCTCTTAGCCTGCGCGGAAGGCATCCCCGTCCACATCTTCGGCGTGCAGCTCCAAGCATCAGACGTAGTGGCCGCACACCCGGACCTGGCCGAAGGCGATGCCTTCCTAGATAACAATCCCTATGGAGGCAACTCCCACGCCGCCGACCACACCGTGCTCGTTCCGGTATTCGTTGAAGGTGAGCACATGTTCACTGCCGTGGCAAAGGCACATCAAGCGGACATCGGCAATTCCATACCAACGACATACTTCGCCGCCGCAAAGGACGTCTATCAGGAAGGTGCCCTCATCTTTCCCGCCGTGCGGGTCCAACGGGACTACGTCAGTGACGAGAACATCATGCGCATGTGCATGGCGCGCATCCGCGTCCCGCAGCAGTGGCACGGGGACTTCCTCGCATCGCTGGGCTCGGCCCGCGTCGCCGAACGCCGGCTAAAGGAATTGTG
This sequence comes from Arthrobacter sp. FW306-1B-G06A, assembly GCF_058781765.1. Lineage (NCBI taxonomy): Bacteria > Bacillati > Actinomycetota > Actinomycetes > Micrococcales > Micrococcaceae > Arthrobacter > Arthrobacter sp. FW306-1B-G06A. The sequence goes on from NZ_JBYSXB010000015.1 coordinate 56,361, forward strand.
CGCCAAATACGGCAAAAACGTCGTCAAGGACTTCATCGAAAACTGGTTCAACTACTCGGAGAGCCTGATGGCAAAGGCTATCGGGAATCTTCCGGCGGCCACCCTGCACAACACCGGCGCCCACGATCCGTTCCTCCCCTACCTGCCAGAGGGGCTGCCGTTCAAGGTCAGCATCGAGGTCAAACCGGCGGACGGGCGCATTGACGTCGACCTGACCGACAACATCCCCAACGTCGACTGTGGCCTTAATCTGACCGAAGCCACCACCATCTCAGCGGTCTACAGCGGAATCTACAACAGCCTACGCGCCAGCGTACCCAAGAATGCAGGCGCCTTCCGGCGCATCGAAGTAAAGCTCAGGAAGGGGGCAGCGGTAGGTATCCCCGAATTCCCGCATAGCTGCTCAGTGGCCACCACGAATCTCACAGACAGACTCACGAACTGTGTCGGCGCCGCCTTCGCCCAGCTCGGCGAACCGTACGGCCTCGCGGAAGGACCCATCGGGCTCGGCGTTCCCCACGCAGTGCTCGCCGGTCATGACTCGCGCACCGGCGAGCCGTTCGTAAACCAGCTCCTCATGGGGGCCGCCGGCGGACCCGGCAGCCCCTCGTCAGACGGTTGGCTGACCTGGAACCTGCCCTGTACTGCGGGACTTACGTACCGGGACTCCATCGAAATAGACGAGATCAAGATGCCCATCCACTACCGCCACATCCGCATGCTCACATCTTCCGGAGCCCCGGGCAGAAATCGTGGCGGCTCCACCCTCGACATGGCTTTCGAGTCAAAAGAGGACCACGTCTCTGTAATCTACCCATGCGACGGGCAAATCAATGCGCCCAAGGGCGTCCTGGGCGGACATGACGGAGCTCTCGCCGCCGGCTGGCACATCGACACCGACGGCAACGAAACGCTGCTGCCCAACAACGCCAACATCATCCTTAACAAGGGCGAAGCGGTTCGGGGTGTGGAGTCCTCCGGGGGCGGATACGGCAACCCACTCGACCGCGACCTGCAAAAGGTGGTCAACGACGTACGCGAGCTCTGGGAGACACCCGAGCGCGCGCGTGAGCTCTACGGCGTCATCCTCCACGTCGAGGGCGACGAACTGACCGTCGACGCGAAGGCCACCGAAGCCCTACGTCAGCGGCTCAGATCAAAATCTAAGTGACCCGCTGCGAGCAGCAGAAGCACGCCAGCGGTCACACGGGTACCGCAAAAGGAAGAACCAAGCCGTCACCCTGGACCGCCGGGCCGTCCCCATTTCGTGCTAAGTCAGAGTGCCCGGCGCCCACAACTTATTACAGGAGCAGACTATGACAGAAGAACCCACTACCAACCCCGGCGCTTGGGATCTCGACCCGTTCTCGGCCGGGATTGACCACAGGGAGATAGCCGAATGACAAGCGAAACCATCACGGCGTCATCGGAAACTGAACGCGACAAGCGGTACGCAAACTCGCTCAGCTACATGGCCCGGGCCAGGAAAGTTATTCCCCGCGGGGTGACTTCCGCGCGTCGCGCGGTTCTCCGCCCAACACCCCTGGCCTTCGCTTCGGCCAGCGGCAGCCACATCGTAGACGTTGACGGCAACGACTACGTCGACTACGTGGCAGGCTTCGGACCAATGTTGCTTGGTCACCAGCCGCCCGCAGTGCTCGCCGCGGTGCGGGAACAACTCACCGCGGGGGTGCTCTTCGGCGGCCAGCACGAGGCAGAAGCCGAGTTGGCCGAACGGATCATAAGGCTGGTGCCCAGTGCCGAAATGGTCCTGCTTAGCGTGACCGGAAGCGAGGCGGTGCAACTCGCACTACGGATAGCTCGGGCGGCCACCGGGCGAAAGGGCGTCGTAAAATTCGAAGGCCACTACCACGGTTGGCTGGATCCCGTCACAGCCAACGGGCCGGGTAGCCCCGTCGGATCGGGACCGGCGCCGCGCCGAGTGATTGTCCCCGACCACAGCGTGGTCGGGCCGGATTTACTGGTGTGCCCTTGGAACGATACGCAGGCGCTGGCCGATCTGCTGGCACGGCACGGCTCCGAGATCGCCGCGGTAATCATGGAGGCAGTCCCAGTAAATGGCGGCAACCTCCTCGCCGCCGACGGGTATTTGGCTGAGGCGCGCAAGCTGTGCGATCAGTACGGCTGTCTGCTTGTGTTCGACGAAGTGGTGACCGGTTTCCGGCTAGCGCCCGGTGGAGCACAGCAGCGGCTCGGAGTTATGCCGGATTTGACCGTGCTGGCCAAAGCACTCGGCTCGGGCTTCCCGATCAGTGCAGTCGCGGGCCGCGCTGAGGTCTTGCGCGCTGCCGAGGGCCCAGTGGCCCAAGCCGGAACGTACAACGGCAACGCCCTGTCAGTGGTCGCCGCCAACGCCACCCTCGATGTTCTGGAGACAAAGCAGCACGACATTTACCCCCTCCTGGAGCGCCTGTCCGGCGAGCTGACCACTGGCGTCAACAATGTTGCCGCCAGGCACGGTGCACCGTTGCGTGCCACCGCCGTCGGGGCAGTCATCCGACTGCTCTGGGATGCACCCGACCCGGTGCGCGATTACGCAGATGTGCTCGCCGGGCGCGCTGAACCGCTGCGAGAACTTTCCGAACATATGCTCGGCAGCGGCGTGCACACCAGAGAGACCGGGCTGTGGTACGTATCAGCGACGCACACCGACGGGGACGTGGCCCACACGCTGACTGCCGTTGACAGCGCATTGAGGGAGATGGCACGGTGACCGTCACGGAGCCTGCGCACAGTCTCTGCCCGACCCGTGCGGCGGTCGATCTGACGGGGGAAGTCGCGATCGTCACCGGTGCCGGCTCGCCCTCAGACACTCATCTCCTCGGCATCGGGGCCGCAATTGCCTACTATTTCGCTCTCGCCGGCGCTGATGTTGTGGTCGTGGATAGAGACTATGATGCGGCGGAGCGTACGATCCGGCGCATCTCTGAGGAGATCGGCACGAATGACGCGCCTTCGCGAGTCCAACTCGCTGTGGCTGATGTAACGGATCTCGGAGACTGCAAACGGACCGTCCAGCACACGCTCGGGGCCTTCGGGACAGTGACCACCCTGGTCAACAACGTCGGGATTGCCGGCCCACCGGGGTCTGCAGCCGAGGTCGATCTGGACATGTGGACTTCCGCCATGACTGCCAATGTCTTGTCAATGGTAATGATGTCTCGGGCTGCGCTCCCCTCGATGGTCCGAGCTGGGCATGGATCGATCATCAATATGTCATCAGTCGCGGGGCTGATGGGCGGTCATCACGCTCTCGCCTACCCGACGAGCAAGGCAGCCGTGGTAGGGCTTACTCGGACCATGGCTGCGCACCACGGCCCAAGCGGAGTCACTGTAAACGCGCTTGCTCCTGGCCTGGTTCTCACCCCAATGGTGACTCAGCGCGGCCTGACCCTCCAGCAGCGCGAAAACCGTCGGCGCGCGGGTATGGTCGACCGGGAGGGTACGGCTTGGGACGTTGCCGGGGCGGCAGCCTTCCTCGCCTCACAGGCCGCCCGGTGGATCACCGGTGCGATCCTCCCCGTCGACGGGGGGCTAAGTGCTCTCGCCACCAACCTTGGTGTTCGTCGTGACGATTAAGTCGCCCCTGCTAATACCTGCCAGCCCGACAGGGACGTTTAGCCCGGCGCTATTTGACAGTGAAAATTCGCGTCCTGGTGCGAGGGCAACACTACGAGATCAAAATCGAGCGGAGAAAGGTCATACAGCATGAACAGCGCATGGCTCCCGATACCCGAGGACAGTGACTTTCCCCTGCAAAATTTGCCATACGGCGTCTTCTCCCGGACGGGGGAGAGGCCGCGGGTAGGTGTGGCCATCGGCGACTACGTCTTGGACGTTTCCCAGATCGCGATCGTGCCGCACGCTGCCGAGTTCGCTTCGAACTCACTCAATGACTTCATGGCCCTGGGCCGTGTCGCCTGGCGTCAAACCCGCGCCGCTCTGGTCAATTTGCTCACCGACGAAACGAACCGCACAATCGTGGAGCCGCATCTCGTGCCGCTGGCCGAAGCAGAACTCCACTTGCCCTTCGATGTGGCCGACTACGTCGACTTCTACTCCTCCAAGCACCATGCCGCTAACGTCGGGGCGATGTTTCGCCCCGGCCAGGAGCCGGTGCCCCGCAACTGGAAGCACCTCCCCACCGGGTATCACGGACGGGCCGGGACTGTTGTTGTCTCCGGCGCGCCCGTAATCAGGCCCTGCGGCCAGTACAGCCTACCCGGCCAGGAACTGCCCATATTCGGCCCGTCACAACGGCTGGACATTGAGGCAGAGATTGGTTTCGTGGTCGGCGTTCCTAGTTCTCCGGGGGTACCGGTACCTACCTCTGCCTTTGCCGAGCACGTCTTCGGGGTTGTCCTCGTGAACGACTGGAGCGCCCGAGATATTCAGTCCTGGGAATACGTTCCCCTTGGCCCTTTTCTCGGCAAGTCCTTTGCCACCTCCGTGTCTCCATGGGTCGTACCGCTCGATGCCCTCGAGCAGGCACGATGCTTGCCGCCGGTTCCCGAGATCGAGCAACTGCCCTACCTCCGCGAAGAGCAACCTTGGGGCCTGGATATTCGCTTGAAGATCGAGCTGAACGGCGAGACCGTCGCACGGCCACCGTTCGCGCAAATGTACTGGACCGCCGCTCAGCAGTTGGCCCACATGACCGTCAACGGGGCTTCACTGCGCACAGGCGACCTGTTCGCCTCGGGCACAGTTTCCGGGCCCGAACGTAACCAGCGTGGTTCCTTATTGGAACTTGCGTGGAACGGAAGCGAGCCGCTGACCCTCGCCGATGGCAGCCTCAGGGCTTTCCTCCATGACGGGGACACGGTGTCACTCAGCGCCACGGCCGCAGGTCCCGAAGGCACACGTATCGGATTCGGACGGGTCACCGGGACGGTCAATCCTGCCAGCACCTCCACCGCCGCGGCGCAGAGGCATGGCAACGGGGATATTTCCACTGCCAATGATCTGGGGCTGTGTGAAACGGGGCCCGGCGCGGTGTACTGAGATCAGGGCGAAGAGCGGACTCAATTCCAGCAAGTTTTTCTGAAGGAGGAGCTTTGAACGAAAACATTGCCGCAGCTGTTACGGAGACAACGGGCGCAATTGAAGGGGCACGGGCAGATGTGCTTAGGTACCTCGACGCTCATCGTGACGGTATCATCGACCTCACCCAAGAACTGGTGGCTATCCCGACGGTCAATCCAAAGTTCCAGAGTGAGCCGTCACTCAATCGCGAGGCTGACGCTCAAAGCGTGGTGGCGGACAGGCTGCGATCAGCGGGGATGCAGGTTGAGACCTTTGACCTCACTCCCGGCCGTCCCAACGTGGTGGGCCTGAGGCAAGGCGCTGGGGGCGGACCCACTTTGGCGATTAACGGGCATATCGACGTTGTGCCGGCCGGTGATCTCTCCCTTTGGCGTCAGAATCCTTATGAGCCGTATGTCAGCGGGGGGCGCATGTATGGCCGGGGAACTTTCGACATGAAAGCTGGGTTGGCAGCGGCGGTCGTAGCGGCTGAGGCGATCGCGGCGTCCGGTATCGAACTGGCGGGTTCGCTGGCCGTACACAGCGTTGTCGATGAAGAAGCGGGGGGGTTCGGGACACGTCAAGTCGTTGGGCGTGGGCACCATGCGTCAGGGGTAATCGTCCCCGAACCGTCTCAAGGAAGGATCGTTGTCTGCCAGGGAGGGTTAGAGTGGGTGCGGGTGACGCTCCGCGGCGCGCAAGCACACACGGGCTGCCGCTGGAACGACATTTACCCTCAAGTCAACACCCCCGACAGGATCCGCCCAGGCGTCAATGCCATCGAGCTGTTCAAGCGGTTTCTTGACGCCGTTCAGCAGCTGGAAAAATCGTGGGGCCTCACCAAGCATCACCCACTCTTGCCTCCCGGGATCACAACAATCAGTCCGAGTGTGGTGCACGGTGGCTACGGGATTGGCGTGGACGGACTACCAGAGACCATGACCAACCCGGCGACAACCCCGGATGTTGTCACTGTTGACTTTGATTTGAAGTATTTGCCGACTGAGACTTCAGCCCAGATACGGGCCGAGTTTGAGCAGTTTGTCCACCACTGGTCGATGCTTGATCCCTGGACGGTTGCGCATCCGCCGATCATAACGTGGGACCTTTACGGCGCACACTTCCCCGAGTTCGAAACAGACCCCGAGTCGCCTTTGGTGCAGGCCATCCGACGGCAGTGCAACGCCCTGGGCAGGTCCAGTGACGTCACAGGTTTCATCGGTGTGTGCGATGGGGCATTCTATGTTGATTCGGGCGGGGCACCTGTCGTCTTCGGGCCGCTCGGTGGCGACGCTCACGGGGCCAATGAGTGGGTCGATACGAATTCAATCGTCGACGTGGCGAAGGTAATTGCAGTGGCGGCCCTCGAGTACTGCGGCATCGTCGGGTCCTAGTACTGATTTTCTTCCACGGCTGATACGAGTTGAGTTAGGCCTTTGGAAGCACCAACGGAGATGTCATAAAGGGATGTATCAGATTGTGTGTGCAGCATTCGTTCGTGGTTCCGAAGTTCACTCTAGCTGCGAGGAATTGCTTCGACTTTTACACCTAGCTCCTTGGCCCACGCGCGGAACCAGCCACCGATCGAGTGCGTACTATTTTCCGTCTGCTGCCTCGCGAATTACCGCGCCGACTTTCAGTGGTGACGCCGAGGGATACCCGGGCACGTAAGCCCCCAGATCGCTCGTGGATGCTTCCGGGCTGCCGTATGGAACAAGCTGTCCATGCCGGCACTGAATAAGAGCCTCTAGCGGACCGGGGTAGCCCCGTCGAACGTTGCGCACCAACTTGCTGCGCAATAGTCAGAACTGGCCCAACAGATCAGCCAAAGACCCTTAACAACTTGGCCATATTCAATCTCCAGGGTGTCGTGGCATGGAGGCACGGCCGGGCTCGTCCTTCGGCAATCCTTTGATTCATTTTGAATCAAGGGAGTACAATGCGAGGTGAAGAGAGGGGAATGGCCATGATCGTCATGAACAACAGTGACCTTGCGGCTTTGCACCGGGGGGCGCTGCAGCGCCAGGCGCGCCAGCGAGTGGATCTTTTGGATGAGCTCCGCGCTGTCCACAACGCGTCCTCCAGGGGAATGAACCAGCGCCAGATCGCCGAGATTCTCGTTACGAACCAAGCCAAAGTACATCGGCTGCTCAAAGCTATTGAACGCCGGCCCGCCATCCTCACGTCGCAAGAACCGGAGGAGGTCATCCTTCGCGCCTTCGCTTATGACACACCGCGGCCGGAGCTGGTGACAAAGCTGAAGTCCATGACGTTTACCGACGGCGAAGACGCGCCCTACCCGCATGAGGGCCGGATCCCGGGCACGTGGGACCAGGTGGTCGGCGCGTTCGCCCAAGGCCTGCTCGATGAGGCCGAATTCAATGAGGTCAGGGCGGCCGTTGGCCGCTGAAAGGGATGGTGTCCACGCCGCGCTGACGAGCCTGTACTCGGCTGGCGGTGGTCTGGAGAAGGCGCCGGAGTTGCTCCTTGCTTACTTTGACGATGCAGCGGTCGTCCGGTTGGCCAAGGCGTACATGGACAGGCAGCGGGATGTCGCCAGTGGCGGCCGTGCCGTTGTGGTCGCCGCGGGTCCGCCGGGTGCAGGCAAGACTGAAGCGCTGAAAACGCTGGATCTCCGGGGTTACCGTCTCATCGATCCTGACCATGCCAAGGACATGATCCTTGACGACGCCGAACGGCACGGCCTGCTCGGTTACCGCCACGATTACACGCTGCCTGACGGCGGGCCGGTGGGTGTGCGGGAACTCGCGTCCCACGTCCACGGCATCTCCACGAGGACAACCAATCTCGTCCGCCAGATGGCGTTGGCGGCAGGGGAGAACGTCATCATCGACGGGACCTTGTCATGGGAAAGGCTGCCGGCCCAGTACATCGACGAGCTCTTCATGTCCCGTTACGAGGAGGTTGAGGTGGTTGACGTTGAAACGACGCGGACCAACGCCATCGAGCGGGCCAGACAACGCTGGTGGATGGGCAGGGTCAGCGATTCCGCGATGGGCGGCCGGTTCGTTCCCGACGCCGTCATCGACAATTGCTACGGCGGCGGCACCGAATCCCAATGCGCCGCTAACGCGCTCAGCCTTGCCAGGATGGCGGGCGATGCGCTCGGTCGCGGAACACTCCGGCGATTTGACGTCGACGACGTCACGGGGGACGTCCAAGCAACCGGCATCACGACCTTCGAATAACCCGAACGAAGGGTCGATTCGGATCCGGCACTTCAGGACGACAACTTGTGATCAAACAACCCGCAGCGTGAGGGCCGGTTTCGGCACTTTGAAGTCGCCGTACACCAGGTAGTCGCCGGCGTCCGGTACAAAGCCGTACTGCTGCCAGTACCTGCTCAGGGCTGCCTTCGCTCCGTGGTGCGCCAGGGTGCCTTCCGCGTCTTCCTCTTCAAGGACCGGCGCGGCCTGCAGGATGACGAGCGGGCAGGTCCGGCCGATGCCCGGGGCACCCCGGTAGTCGAGCTCGTACTTGAAGGACAGGTACTAAGGTTCGATCTTTCGCATGAAAGCATCCTCGGCGGTTGGCAGCAAAGGGGCGGTTGTCCACCCGTAGTCTATGGGGGCTGGCTGCCGGCAGTGTCGAGCGGGCGGCCGCCGCATCGAAGACCTGGGCTGGAGTGCCGACGCGATCGTCGCCCTGCGGGGCGTGTCATGATCGGGGTACCGAGTGCTTCAACCGTTGCCCAAAGGATTTCCAGAGTGCCCGAAACAACAGATCATCCCGGCCAGCCTGCTCCGGGGTTTCCCTGCCTGGGGGAGGAGTGGGCTTACCGTCTGAAGGAATTCGACCCCTCGGAACGGGTGCTCGTCCACGCGCTCACACGCGACAAACGAAAAAGCCGGGCGGACATCGAGTTCCTGGACGGAGAGAAGTCAGGCACACGCACCAGTGTGCCGGGCGGCCGGTTGAAAGTACCGTGGCGCGAAGCAACCGCCTACGACCTGACCATGGCGAACTGGCGAAGGCTCGGTGCGGAGAGACTTGACGAGGTGGAAGACTACGCTGTGACAATCGCCTTTGGCCGCCTCATTCCCGAAGACGTAGCCGACCCTAATGGCGGCCGGGTCCCCAACACCACCATCGTGTTCAAACCGGATGAACTCGAGAACCTTATTGGACTGCCGCCAGCGCAACTTGCTGAGATGTTTCCTTCGTTCGAGCTCAACGGCAACCTCGTCCTGTCACCGGAGGGAACATTGGCGATCGCGGAGAATGCCTGCCGCTTCAACCCGCACGCGATTTTGACAGAAATCATGGAAGAAGAAGCCAGGACCCGGGAGCACTGCAAGCGCGGACGCGACTACATCAGCCCAATTGATGGCACTGAGGCTTTCAGCTCCCCGGAACGTGAGTACGACTTCTATGTCCGCTACGACAAACCAAGGCATGAGCTGCTGCGGCAATGGTGCGGGTACCGGGCGGTGTCGGTCCACGAACGCCTGGCTGCGGCCGAAGCTGAATGCCAGCGCCTGGACGAGGTGCTCGCAAGAACCATTGACGTGTTGAAAAGCAGGGATGCGGCAGGCACTGCGGAGGCCTTTGAACGGGAACACGAAGAAGGACGGATTACGCCGTACAACGTGCGCCCCGTTCCTGACAGGCCCCTGGCGCCATGGGAGATCCCGGTGCGTGAAGTCCCAACGCGTCGACGCTGGGGCTGGTAAACACGGCGCCCGATCGGTGCCGGCTAGGCGCGCCGTACGTCGGTTCTGGCTATCGCTGGTTTGGACCAGCCCAGACCCCAGAGACGGCGGGGGGCGAAGGCGCTGCCCCGCGGCATGACGGGCGTTGCTTTCAGCCGGGTGCACCACCCGGGCTGGCAACGGTCCCACTCAGAGTCCCGGAGGTAGACGGGTCCGCCCAACCAGGTCACGGACGGCAGGGTCCGGTCTGCGGTTTCACTGCCTATTTTCCGGTGAGTTCCGGTGGGCGGCGGCGGAAGGTTTTGGTGATGGAGAGTTTGCCGGAGTACTGGATGGAGCCGTAGCGGAAGAGGTGGACGGCCAGGCGCAGGACGAGGATGCCGAGGATGAACAGTTCGGCGATGACGATGATCGCTTCGGGGATGCTGAGTGTTCCGAATCCGTTGCGGAGCATGGCGGTCACCGGGGCCGAGAGCGGGAAGTCGGTGAAGGCCTGGACGGCGGGGGAGTGCGGGTCGGAGAGGATCAGGCTGATCGCGTAGAACGGGACGAAGATCAACGCCATGAGCGGGCCGAAGATCACCCCGGCTTCCTTGGCGGTGGGCATGACCGTGCCGATGGCCACGAGAACGGCGGTGAACAGGGTGAAGCCGCCCAGAAGGAGCAGGGCACCGGTGATCAGGGGCCCGGGTTCGAAGACCAGGGTGCTCAGGTCGACGTCGGGCAGGGAGGGTCGGTCCCGGAAGAAGGTGTAGCCGATGATGATTGGGGTGAGGAATACGCCGATCTGGACGATGCCGACGAGGAAGAGCGAGATGATTTTCCCGACGATCAGGGTCGTCGGGTTCAGGGTCGTGAGGATCATTTCGGTGACCCGGTTTTCCTTCTCTTCCAGGGTGCTGTTGAGCATCTGGCTGGAGAGCAGGATGAGGCTGACGTAGAAGACGAGCAGGAACATCAGCGGCGGGATGGCCGTGCCGAGGCCGCCGGAGACCTGCCCGTTGCGGAACGTTTCGGTGTTGCCGGTGACGTTCCCGCCGACGGCGGCGCTCAGCTCCGGGGAGCCGATCCTGGATTGTGCCGAGATGGTGAGGAGCTGCTTGGCGACGGCTTCGTAGGTGTTGTTCGCGAAGATGCCCTTGTCGGCGCCGTAGACCTTCACGGGTTCCTTGGCGGGGTTCGCCGGGTAGGCGAAGTAGGCGTCGATCCGGCCGGCTTTCACCTCGTCCAGGGCGGTGCCCGGGTCGGCTGCTTTCGTGCCGCCCATGATGGAGGCGGCCTTGTCGGGGATGATCCCGGACGCGTCCGTGTAGGTGAAGGTGAGTGCGGTGTTCTTCTGCGCCTCGGCGGTGGCGCGGGTGGAGGAGTTGCTGGCGAAGACCAGGCCGAAGATGATGGCCATGACCACGGGGATCGCGAGTGTGGCGATCCAGAACCTGCGTTTCTTGATGGTGCGGATGAACTCGAAGCTGACGACGGTCCCGAGGTTGTGCCGGCCGAGCAGGGAGGACCGGGTGGGTGTTGTGGTCATATCAGGCCGCCGCCGTTTCTTTGCCGTAGACGCAGATGAAGATTTCTTCCAGGGAGACCCGCTCGGTGGTGAAGCTGCGGACGGCCAGGCCGGCGTTGATCAGCTCCCGTAGAACCGCGGTCTCATCTGCACCGTGCTGCGGGGCCAGGTCGGCGCATCCCTCGCCGAGGGTTGTGATCTCGTATAGCTCCGATGTTGGGAGGACACCGGTGTAGGCGATCCGGTAGACGGCGCCGCCGAATTGTTCCTGGACCTCGGCGACGGTGCCGTAGGCGCGGGAGGTTCCGTCCTTGAGCAGGATCACCCGGTCGCAGAGGCGTTCGACTTCCTCCATCTGGTGGGTGACCATGATGACGGTGGAGCCTGCGAGTTTCTGCTCTTCGATGATGTCCATCAGTAGGCGTCGGTTCACTGGGTCGAAGCCCTTGGTGGGTTCGTCGAGGATCAGCAGTTCGGGTTCGTTCATGATGGTCACGCCCAGCTGGATCTTCTGCTGTTCCCCGCCGGAGAGCTTGTCCAGCCTGGTACTAGCCTTGTCGGTGAGCTCCACCCGGTCCAGGTACTCCAGGGACCAGGCGCGGGCCTGTGTTTTGCCGAGGCCTTTGAGCCGGCCGAAGTAGGCCATGATGTCCAGGACCTGTTCCTTTTTGTACAGGCCGCGTTCTTCCGGAAGGTACCCGAGCCGGATCCCGTCGCGGGGGTCGAAGGTCTTCCCGCCGATGTGCAGGATCCCGGCGGTGGGCTGGTAGATGCCCAGCAGCGCCCGAAGCGTGGTGGTCTTGCCCGAGCCGTTGCTGCCCAGGAACCCGAATGTCTCCCCGGCTCGGACATCGAAGGACAGGTCCTTGATGACCTTCGTGTCCCCGAAGTCCATCCTGAAATCTTTGATGTGCACCAACGGCTCAACAGCCGCACCCCCAGCAGTCATGCCAACACCCTATATAAGTTCTTGGCAGTTTTCGCGTCACGATCCGGTCCGAACCACACTGTCCCAGTAGGGACCGGTATGTCGTTAGTGCTCCAGTAGCATTTGAGCCATGACATCCAATTCGGCGCGGCAAGCCCGAAAACCGGTACAGCCCAAACCCAAGTCGGTATTTGTTGTTTCCCCAATTGGGGTTCCGGGATCGGAAGTTCACCAAAAGGCCATATATGCCTTGAAATACATCTTCCGCGAAGCCTTGAAAGGAGATGAGTGGGAGGTCCATCGGGCCGACGAGGGCAAGAGTCCGGACTCGATAGGGCAACATGTTATTAAGAGACTCCACGACGCCGATCTCGTGATTGCCGATCTGACCGGCCACAACCCAAATGTCTTTTACGAACTGGCCATTGCGCACGGTTGGCGCAAGCCAGTGGTGCACTTGATTGCCGCCGGCGAGAAGGTTCCATTTGACATTGTGGATCAGAGGACAATTTTCTACGACATCACTGATTTGGCTTCGGTCGAACAGGCCGTGGAGCTTCTCCGGGAGTATGCGGCATATGCGCTGGAGCACGCAGACGAGTTGGTTACTCCATTAAAGAGTTTCGAGATGTTCAATCAGATCAGGGCAGATCATGGAGATGGCGGGGCCGCAGTGGCGGAAGTCTTGGAGCAAGTTGTGTCCCGGCTTTCCCGGATGGAAAGACAACTCGGAGGGAATGGAGCCGGATTGCGGCTGGCCAGTGTCGGCCAAGGTCATGACTCCGGACTGCTCCCGGCAAGGGGAAGGGGCCTGGAAGAGCAATATCTGGCGCTCCAGGCATACGCCGACGCACTCAAAGCCATGGAACCCCGATCTAAGCAAGACACGCTTGAGCTTTATAAGACCGAGAACCAAATGGCAGCCCTTAGAGGACAGAACGAAGCCTTCTTCAGCGCCGTCCAGGAACCAGATCTTCATCGTGGTCGGGCTGAGTAGCCAGTAAGGCGTAAATGTCTCACGCTAAAGCTGAAACCAGAGAGGTCATCGAACCTTTACGAGTTCGCGACGATGTGAAACTGTCATTGACGGTTTGCCGGCTCTTGGTGGTTAGTGGGGACAGGGATTCCCGGATGAGTGTCATGCCGCCGTCCGGACGGCACTTCTCAAGAGAATAACCGATTTGTAATTGGCCGGGTTGCGGTAACCGCGGGCGGTTAACTGATTTTCGTTTGATTTTTTTATGGCGGTGTTGTTGGCTTCGACCTTGCCCGTCGTGGCCCCGGTAATAATCAGCACCTCGATCTCTTTCCACCACCGGCAGACCGTGCGGTACTTAAACAGACGAAGGTAGGCTCGAACCGACCCTTTTTAGGTGATAGTCAACTATCAACTTTACGCCGATAATAGTGATTTCGTCGGCCTGAGCTGGGGAGAGGCCGCCCAATGGCTCATCTTTTCCTCGAGGAGTTCGGCTAACGCGGCTTGTAGACGTCGGAGCGGTGTTCGATGCGGTGGACGTACAGGATGTGCTCTTCGATGTCGAGGGTGAACAGGACCCTGTAGTCGCCGCGCCGTGCGGTGCGGAGTCCGAGCAGTTCGTTCGTGAGGGGTTTGCTCAGCCGGTGGGGGTTCTCGGCAAGTGCGCCGGTGACGAATTCGACGATGGCGGTTGCTGCTTTCTGCGGCAGCCGTCGGAAACCCTTCAGTGCCGGGCTGGTGACCTTGACGTTCCAGAGGGCGGAACCGGCGGATTCTGCGTCGGTCACCGCGGCGGCAGCCCGAATTCACGGCGCAGGTCTGCGCCGCTGGTGGTCGCACCCTGGGCGATGTCGCGCCGGGCCTGGTCCAGGTCTTCGCGGATGCCCGGCTGGGAGAGCCAGTGGATGGTTTCCTGCAGGGATTCCAGGTCGTCGGCGGACATCAGCACCGCTGACGGGTGTCCGTGCCGGGTGATCTGGATGATCTCGTGCGTCGTGTCTGCTTCCTCCACGAGGGCGGACAGCTTGTCCTTGGCTTCGCTGAGCGGTACGGTTCTCATGAAGGAAATTATAGCCTTATATCAGGCCCTCAACTAGCCTGACTTTTAGCCGATAATGGACCTTATGTCAAGTAAATTGCTTGAAGCTTCAACTAAATTCCGTGTTGAATGTCCTGTCTCAATTTAGTTGGCCATTTTCGCAATCTACCTGGCCGCCTACGCATTTCCGGGCGTCCCTGGCCGGCGGAAATATCCAGCACCGGCGGATATGTTGCATGGATCACATTTCGCCTAAGGTTGTCCGGGGCGCCACAGCGTCGTGGCACCCAACTGAGAGCGGAGAAATTTTCGTGACGACAGACAAGCTTCAAGTGCTGGTCCGCGTGGACCTCGACTGCGCAAAAGGCCCAGGTTGCCACCCAAGGCCGCGTGACGTCCCAAAGCGTCCATGGCCTGTATGACGTGATGAAGCGTGCCAACTCGCTCACCGCGGGCATGACGCTGGAGCTCGACATGACCCGGGCCTCGATCGAGCCCGACACTTTGGAAGAACTCCGGACTTGCTCGCGGTCCCACCATCTGCCTGCCCACGTCGATCCGCTCCAGTCCGAATACCGGCTGAGCATCCTCGCACCCGATCACGCCGCGCCCCCGGGACCATTAGCTACCCAGGCGGCCTGACCCCAACAGCAATCCCCGACATCAGGGTGGAAAACCGCCAGCGAGTCTCCGCATGATCCGGCGACACGGTCACCGCATGGCGCCTCACTCCCCTATTTTCCGGGGACTCTGCCAACGCCGACAGTAGCGACGTCCCCATCCAGCGTTGCTTGAGAGTATGGACCCCATGGATAAGTCTGCAGCCAGGAACATAGACGGGCCGGACGCTGTCCTGGAGGTCCGTGTGGAGCTCGTCGTCCCTTCGCCCCGCTGCGGCCGGTAAACGGCGAGATGCCGGAAGCCCTGCAGTGGCTACCAAGGCAGGAATGCGAAGAACCGGGAGGCAGGCCTGAAGAGGAATGCTCCCTGGACCAGCTGCTCGACCTGAGTTCAGCCGCAGCCTTCCACGAATACGACTTCGGCGACAGCTAGCTGCACCGGATCGAACTGATGTCCCGCCGGACCGCACACGACGACACTCCACCAGCTCTGCTGATTGACGGCGGCCGGCGCGGCCCGCTGGAAGACCCCGGAGGATTTCCGGGCTACGAGGAGGTCATGGACGCCCTCGCCGACCCGTCCCGTCCTGGCTACGCCGAACATTCCACCCGGGTGGCCGACATGACCGGCTCCGATAAACCTTTCGACCCTGCATTCCTGGAGATCGCCGGCCGTGAACCTGGCGCTGGCCGAGGAGTTCTAAACCCCCGGCTTTTGGGGTGAAAAAAGGCCTATTCCTTAACGCCAGGCACAGCCCTTCCCCGCACGCTCCCCCAACCGCCTCCCGTCGAATAAATCGACGTTATGTAAGTTATCAGAATGACAGGACAAATTAGAACAACATCTACCCGAAACTAGATATGACCTAACCGTCAGGCCGTAGGCAGGCTGCCTCACATGCATTGTGCCACTGGCCTGCAGCTTTGGTCCTGCCTCAGCAAATATGATGGCGCCATGGGCTACTTCAAGGAACTGCAAATTCGGATTGATGAACAGGGATGGATCCCGAGCGACCAGTTCGTGTGCGAGAAATGCATCGCGGACCCTACCCTTGCCGCTTATATCTCCGAATCCTTACAACTCGAAAGAGACTGCTCATTCTGTAATCGTTCTGGGGCAGCCAAGCTTGACGTTCTGCTTGATGACTTCATAAACGGGATACGCAACGACTACCAAAAAGCCGATGATGAAGGGCTCGCTCGCGATGGCGCTGAATACCAGTGGCCGCACTGGGACACGTGGGACCTCCTTGACCGAGGCTACTCGGACGATATTGGAAACCAAGCGTTGTTCGAAGCAGTCAGGGCCTGCCTCCCAATGGAGATGTGGGCCGTGCTTGACGGATGGAGATTGCCGAAGGATCAGTGGCTCAAGGATGCCTGGGATGTGTTCGTCCAAAAGGTCCACCGATCCCCTCGCATGGATGACTGGCTAGCCATTGAATCGGAGGCATCCGACCCCGACGATCTGTCTCCCCGGGAAATCCTCGAACATGTCGCCGACAGCCTTCAGCCGCTCGGCCTAATTCGCTCAACGGGCCCCCATTTTGTCACCATGCGTGCACGTCAAAAAGAAGCTGGATGGGAAACTTGGAAGGCCGGCGAGCTCGGCACCGCCCCAGGCAGATACGCCAAGGCAAACCGATTTAGCGGGGCAGGTACTGAGATGTTCTACGGTGCCGAAGACGAGGACACCTGTGCAATGGAGATTCGTTTGGACTCAGCTATTGGCGGCGTACTCGGTCGGTTCTCAGTGGATGCCGGGTTGCAGTTCCTTGATCTGACATCCCTACCGCCCGTGCCTTCAGTCTATGACCGCGAACTTGGGCCGTGGAGGCGCGACATCATGTTCTTGCACACCTTCGCCGACGAGTGTTCGAAACCGCTCAAAGATGCCGCCGTGAGTCCAGAAGTCGGCTACACGCCCACCCAGGTAGTCGCGGAGTTCTTCTTCGGTTCAGATCACCGGGCCGTTAATGTTGACGCTATCCGCTTCCTGTCGTCGCTAACTGGCCAGCCTTGCTGGGTGATAAATCTTCCCCATACGGCTTGCCTGAACGACAGGGCCAACATTGAAGGCAAGCTGAGCCTTCGCCTTGTTGCCACGAAGACCATCTGAAGAAGCCGACCCCTGAACGGCCCTGGCCAAGGTGAAGCGCCCGTCGACGGGTACTCGCCTGCCCGGCGAACCCCACCAAGGAGGGGCTGCCCAGCGCTTGGGGCGAGTTAGTAATGATGCCCTCCGCTAATTCTGGCGGACGAAGGCGTTGACTTCGGCAAAGAGTTTTTCTGCACGATCCAGTGTCGCTGCACTGATCTCTGGAAGGAAGTGTGCCTGCCTCCTGTTCAGAGCCGCAGCCGGAGAGAAATGATTTATCCGCCCGCTGTTGAGTCCCCGGGCTTCGAACGCCCTCTCAACCCGCCTGACGAGTCTGGAGTCGTCCGGTAACTCATCGACGGTAAGCTTCTTGCCCACCAACACGCCCTGGTATGCATCGTTTATCAGTTCCACATAAAAACCCGGCTCGAAGAGGTCCTCGATGTCGGCATCTGTCTTGCCCAGGATTGCGCCGATCTCGACGATTCCGCCGTTGCCGAGGCGGCCAGCCTCCCTGAGACGCCTGACAGACACCCCGTCGTTGCTCGAGGAGTCCACGAGCGCAATGGTATTTAGTTTGTTCGACCCAAGGAGGGCTATGAAGGCAGGCAGTTTTGCGATACCGCCAGCTGGCGTGATGACGAGCCTGTCGTCCAGACCGGCGCGGTTTTTTGCTTTGAGGGCTTCGGATAGCACTTCTAAGTACAAGACGTCGCCTGGCCCTTCGACAAGCAAAACGTTTGGTCCGACAAACAGCGTTTGGCTAAGTTCAATGCCGAGCGTGGCGTGCAAAGGGAATGCTGTCTCCGCGTCTGCCTTCAGCACGTCCGCCGAGACGATCGTTCCTTGCACTTCATGATCCACAACGGTCCGGACACGACCAAACTTGTGGGCGTTGATCATGAAAGGCGAGTGCGTGGAGAAAACGACCTGATGCGCAGGGGCGAGTCGCTCGTCGATGAATCGGAGCAGGTCGGCCTGCGCCGTGGCATGAAGGTTCAGGCCGGGTTCATCCAGGAGCAGAATCAGTTGCCGCTCTACGTTCTCCTCCAGGTGCGTGAAGTAGGCAAGGAAGGAGAAGAACCAAACGAAGCCTCGTGACCGTTCGTCAAACGGGACACTGACGTTGTGTCGTTGGTTGACCACGCGGATTTGGAGCAACGGCGCCGCGTCGAAAGGCGCCACAGCGCCGAGCTCAGGTTTTCCGATGATATCGAGTCGGACAGAGAGATTCTTATTCTGGGTCCAATACTCGAACACCTCGCTGCTGATGCTGTTGGAAGCGTTTTCGAGATCCCGTATCAGGTGCTCGTGCGACTCCGGTTCGTGGAAGTCTTCCGGTTCCACGCCGGCCATGCTGAGCAGCGCTAGAACGGCCTCTTCGCCGCGGCTTAGGCTTCCTGCGTCCCGTGCCGAGATCAAATGCGGGATCGACACCTTTCCGGGCATTGAATCGTAGTCCCCGAAGTATACAAACTTCGGCCGTCGCGAAGAAAGTACGTCAATGACGGCGAGTGTTAGACGCTGCTTTCTCCACGAAGAGACCTCGGAGATCACGGCCGTGGCACTTGAGGTGGGTGCCTCCATGGCCTCCAGCGCCTTAACCAACTTCTGCACGGAGTCGGCCTGATCGACAAGCTCTTGGGTTGCCTTGGGCAGGTCCAGACCCTCACGCAGGCGACGTACAGCAGCCAATTCGTCGGTTTCCACACTCCAGGTGCTTGCTGTGAAGCGATAGCCCGTCGTCATCGAGATTCGGCGGCTCCGAAGTACATCAGTCCCGAATTTTTCCTCGACAGCGTTCACGTCGTCGTCGTCGAGCTCGTACGTCAGAGTGCTGACAGGTATCGGGTCCGCACCCTTGCGCTCACGGGTCAGCCGGCTCGGATAGTCCAACCCTTCGTCAAACTTCGCCTTGTCGACGGGGCAGGACTTGAACATGGCTTGCAAGACCGCGGTTTTTCCGGACTCATTTTTGCCTACTAGGCACGTCACATCCGGTTCGACGTCGAATTCTCCACCGTCGTCGATGCTCCTATACCGTCGCAGTTCAGCGGTGATGAGTTTCATCGAGCGGTCCCTTCCCCTACGTGTCTCGGGGCCGACCGCCCCTCGTGCTGATATTACCGGTGACGTCCGCCATGTGCGTCTCGGCGCGGCGAGGGATGGTGCGTGGCCGCCCAAGGCAAGCGCCCCCTATCTCCTGGACAAGCTCTGCTCTCCTGCCCATCACTTAACGCCGAACGCAGCAACCGGTCGTTGACCGTGCAGGTGCTGGCTCAAAGGCCTCGCCCAAACAGTCAATAACAACCCTCTACTGACATGCCCCGGCCAGCAGGGTAGACGGAAATCCACCGTAGTGGCCTGCAGACAGACGCCAGCGGCCGAATGGCAGTGGGGGCAGAATTCGGATCGGTTGAGTCAGAACTCGAGTGCGATATCAAAGTTGGTCAATAAACGCGTAGGAGCGTCTTGGCTGTCTGGCATACCTTCCGGTTCCAACCGCTGTTTCTGGACACAGCACCGAGAAGAACATAGGTCTCAACCTGACGGCCTTCCTTCTCGATGTCATGCGCGCCCGGCCCTGTTCAGACGGTAGTCGATTCAGCATGGTTCCCACCCGAACGCCGATAACAGCGCATATGACACGCCCCAGGCTGCGTCGGCCGCTCCATCGCTTCTACGCGTCGCCAAGATAACCACTGTGGTTGCGAGGTCGACAGTCGACGTGTGGCGCGGTTAGTCGCGTCAGGTCATCCGTCGCAATTGTCCAAAGCGCTTTGGACAATTGAAGCGCCTGACTCCGGCCGCCGAGGGCTGAGGTAGCCGATAGTGTGGTTGCGTGCCCACGATCGAACCTGACCTGCCCAGCGGATATATAGGAACACTTGCTTCACTGAAGGAGCTGGTGACCGCCGCACAGCTACGTGCCCAGCAGGCAGCCAGTTCTGCAATGGTGGAGATGTATTGGGGCATCGGCGCCACGATTCTGCAGCGACAGACGCAGGAACCGTGGGGTTCGAAGATCCTGCAGCGCCTCGCGTCAGATCTGAAGGCTTCATTCCCGCACATGCGTGGTTTCTCCCGCTCGAACCTGTTCTACATGCGGTCTTTCGCCTCTGCCTGGGACTTCTCCGACGCCGACGTGCGGGACCGCATCGGGACACTGGGCTGGGGACACATCATCGAACTGCTCAAGCTGAAGGACCCTGAAGTCCGCGACTGGTACGCCCAAATGGCCAGCGAACAAAAGTGGAAACTCACGGTCCTCGAGCACCAGATCGCTACCGGCTTGCACCGGCGGATCGGGGCCGCGCCCAACAACCTCGAATCACGCCTGCCAACAGGGGGTGCCGAGCTGGCTCAGAACGTCGCCAAGGATCCGCTCGTCCTTGATTTCCTGGGACTAACCACCGAAGCAGAAGAATTGGCCATCGAGGAGGCCATGACGCAACGCATGTCCCAGACGTTGGCCGAGTTTGGCCGTGGCTTTGCGTTCTACGGTCGCCAGTATCATTTGGACGTTAAAGGCGAGGACTTTTACATAGACCTCCTTCTAGTACACGTACCAACAAACAGGTTCGTGGTCGTTGAACTTAAGTCCGGCAGGTTCCGTCCGGAACAGCTGGGGCAGTTAAACTTCTATGTTGCTGCGGTCAACGACCTCGTGAAATTCCCCGGCATGGCGCCTTCGGTCGGGATCCTCGTGTGCGGGTCGAAACACGACCCCACCGTTCGTTACGCCCTCGACGGCTCGTCCCAGCCAATCGCCGTCACCTCGTATACGTACGAGACACTCCCGGACAAGGAACGTGAGGCGCTCCCCTCCCCCGCCGCGATCACAGCTGCCTTGGAACAAGGGACCGTCGGAAACCAGGAATCCATCGATGACGCATGATCCCGGCGGGATCGCTATCTCGTCAGACCGGCGGCTTAAGAGACTGCCCGGTCCACGCAGGGCGTTGAGGCATAAGAAAATATCGGCGGGTATGGGAATCTTCCTATATTGCTGTACCAGGCCAAAGCAGCAGGCCTCGGCACACCATCGTCTTTCTGCCACAGGCTGTGGCGGTATTGCGACGCAGCTCTCGGATGCGTGCCTTGCTGCTAGCCGTTTCCCGCAGCGCCCAGGGATTGGCAGCTGGAAATTTCGATGCCGTCCGGTCAGTCTTAGGGGCTGCTGCCCAAGCCTCGATCAGGTGCTGGATGGGTGGGCCGTGTCCCCAAGGTTGCTCAGCTCCCCAGGGTGTTGACCCTTCAAAAGCCAATTGTCCAAAGCGCTTTGGACAATTGGGCTGCACACGCGCTTTAGGCTAATCAACAGTCGACGTGTTCCTGAGCCCGCCAAGTTCATGGAGTGAAGTACGGTTCATGCGATTGGGGCTTGCTGACTCCCGCAAAAGGCCTGGCGTTCGGTTACTCGCGACGGAGTCGCCGACCAGGTTGGGGGCCTCTCCAGTCCTGGTTGGCACAAAGCATTGACGATTCGAGCTGGGACGCCCATTATCGACCAGAGTTACGGGACGATAATGGACAATCCACTAGCTGAGGTTTACAAGCACTTCGTCGAGGTTGGCGGCGATGGCGGTGTGTGGTGCCGCTTCGAGTTGTTCGCGGTTGTGGGCTCCGCCTAGGACGCCGATGACGCGCCCGGCTCCTGAGCGGGTGCCAGCGAGCAAGTCATTGGCTGTGTCGCCGGCGACGAGTACGCGCTGGACTGCGTCGATCCCGAGTTCGACGACAGCGGTGAGGATCAGGTCTGGGTACGGGCGGCCACGCAGTGTTCCGGATTGGGCGATCGTGAGATCGATCAAGTCCCGCCAGCCGAGGGAGTCGAGGAGGGCGTCCTGGACTGCGGCGTCGAAGCCGGTCATCAGGCATGTCTTTACTCCGCGTTCCCGCAGGCCGGCAAGGACGGTCTCGGCGCCGTCCTTGGCCGGTAGTTCACCTGCCCAAACGGCGTTGAGCATGAGATCGATGAAGGTGCGGTGTGCTTCGGCGGCTTTGTGGGGGTCGGGGGCGAGGCGGTTGAACATGTCGGTTTTGGCCATGCCGCGAAGGGGTCTGAGCATTTCCGGGGTGATGGGGTCGAGTCCGGCGCGAAGCAGGGCCTCGTCAACGGCTCGCTCGACGACGCCGTTGTCCGCGATGGTGGTGCCGGCCATGTCGATGACGGCCAAGTCGATCACGGTGTTGTCTTGGTTGGGCATGAGGTTTCCTCCTACAGGGAGTGTTCGATGGTGATGTCGGCCATGAGATCCAGTGCCGTGGTGGATGCTTGCGGGCGGCGCACTGCGATCCCGACAAAGAGCGCGTCGACCACGCCCAGATGAGCCAGCCGGCTGGCCATCGCCTCGAGGCGGAAGCCGTATTCGGGTCCTCCCGCCACAAGTGAGGCATCAGCGCTGCGGGTCAGGGGTGAGTTGGTGAAGCTTGTGATGGCCAGGACGAACGCACCCGCGGCGCGCGCAGCCTCGGCGCTCCGGAGAGATTCGCGGCTGGCGCCGGTGTGGCTGATGACAAGGCAGACACAGGATTCGTCGAGGTGGCGTGCCGCCAGTTCTTGGGCCATGACGTCGGCGGGGAAGAGCGTGACGAGGCCTAGGGCCGAGAGCCGGTAGGCGGCATCGTGGGCTGGGGCCGCGGAGGTTCCATTGCCGATGACAAGGACCCGGCTGGCCACGGCAATGCGATCGATCGCGAGTGAGAGCAGATCGGGGTCGACGGTCTGCGCCGCGTCCACCAGTGCCCTTCCGCTGCGGCGGAGGATGCGGTCCAGGATTTCGCCGGCGGGCGTCTTGCCGTCGATTCCTTCTTCATGGACGAGTTCTTGCCCTTGGTGATCCTGGTGAGCAAGGTCACGTGCGACCACAAGCTTGACCTCTTGATAGCCCCGGTACCCGATCCGTTGGCAGGCGCGAACGGCGGAAGACTGCGCGACGCCGGCCTTTTGGGCGAGCTCGGTGACAGAGCCGCGTAAGACGGCGTGGGGGTCACTGAGAATTATCTCGATGACCCGCTTGTCGGTATCTTTCAGGCCGGGAAGCGCGGCTTGCGCACGTGTGACGAATTCGCCACTCACTAGCGAGGGCTTGGTTGTAACCACTGAACCTCATTTCGCTGAACAATTGCAGGTCATCTACCGGTGGACAGCGTAGCCGAGATGGGACTAATCATCCAAGCGGAGATGGATCATCTGGATAGTTAGTCCCAAATTTACCTCGGCGTAGCCTACCCGTAACCCCCGTCGCCGAAGGTTGGTGTTGCCAACACGATGTGCCGGCGCAGTGAACGGTCCGAACCGAAGGGCCATGGAAGGCGCGACACCAGAGACGCCACGCAGTCTCATTCAGCACAACGCCTTCAACCCCAGGACCTTTCATGACTCCGCCGCACGGGCGGCCTAACAATAGGGAAAACGAGGAACAAAGAGTGGTCAATCTTTCGCCGACCGCCGCGTTGCGCCAACGAGCCGCCGACCTACGCCACGAGGGCGTAGAAGTCTTCAACTTCTCGCTGGGTGAACTCGACCTGGCGACCCCAGCTCACATCGTCGCCGCAGCCATCGACGCAGCGGCCAAGCCGGAGAACCACCACTACGGTCCGACAGCAGGCGAAGATCGCCTGCGTCAAGCGATCGCGGAGCGGCTCACCTCCCGGGCAGCGGCGCCCCTCGACGACATGAACGTGCTCGTCACCAACGGCGCCAAACAGGCTCTTTTCAACACGTTCCTGGCTGTGCTCCAGCCCGGAGACGAGGTGCTGATACCTGCGCCCTACTGGGTGACCTTCCCATCGTCGGTCCGGCTGGCCAACGGTAGACCGGTGATCGTCCAGCCATCCAAGGGCCTGAAAGTGACTCCGGAGAACTTGGAGGCAGCCCGCACGCCCGTCACCCGGGCAATTATCCTGTGCTCACCGAACAACCCAAGCGGCCTCGTCTACGACCGCTTGGAACTCCAGGGCATCCTCTCGTGGGCGGCAGATCACGATATCTGGGTCGTCTCAGATGAGACTTACGTCGACCTCGGGTTCCAGCCCATCCCGGCCCCAAGCCAAGTCGCACCACAGGTGACTGAGCGTCTCATCACAGTCGGCAGCGTGTCCAAGTCCTACGCCATGACGGGCTGGCGGGTCGGATGGATGGCAGGCCCCAAAACGGTCATCAGCACGGCCGCCGCCATCCAGTCCCACACGACCTCCAATGTCAGCCGAATAGCCCAAGCGGCAGCCCTCGCCGCCCTCACCGGACAGGACGTGACCACCGGTTTTCGGACGATCCTCCACCGAAGACTGAGTCTGTGCGAGTCGATCCTGGAGCCGCTTGGGCTGTTTCGGTCACCTCCTGACGGCGGGTTCTATATCTTCCCCGACATTCGAAAGTTCGGCCCTGACGACGTCACGGTGGCAGAACGCCTCCTAAACTCAGGCATCATCACCGTCCCGGGTTCGTCGTTCGGCACACCCGGACATCTGAGGCTGAGCTTCGCCATCGAAGAGGAACAGCTTCACCGCGGACTGCTGACCATGGCGAAAATACTCAAAGACTTCGCAGCCTGATGCGATCGATCCACGCGGAGCGTCATAAGATCGGCGCCGCCGAGAATCCCCGCCTCTCTCAAGGACACAAATATGACCTTTCCCCTTCCTCGACCGGTAGGTAGTGCGCTTACAGGCACCTTCCGGATGGCAGCATTCCGGGAACGCCTGGGCGCCTATATACTGTGTGGCCCGTTCCTGCTTTTTCTCGGCTTGTTCTCGGTGCTTCCGGCTGCAGCCACACTGGTGCTTGCTCTCTTCGAGTGGCACATTGTTGGTGGGAATGCGCGCTTCACCGGCCTTGACGCCTTCTGGCGGATCCTAGGCAGTGAAGAATTACGCCAGGCCCTCATCAACACCTTGCTGTATTCCGTCTTCACCGTGCCCGCCATTACGGCGCTCGGCCTTCTGGTAGCCCTCACTATTCATAGCCTGCGGCGTGGCAAGGCCTTTTGGCAGACGGTGTACTTTCTGCCGTTCGCGAGCACGCTCGCGGCGATGAGTATCGTCTGGAAGTGGATGTTTTATCCCGAGCGGGGTTTGATCGACTCCACTTTGGGCCAGCTATTCGGAACGAATTGGCTCAGTTCAGAGTCTTTGGCCCTTCCGGCGGTTGCTTTAGTGGGCGTATGGCACCAGCTGGGGTACGCCGTCGTGCTGTTCCTGGCGGGGCTGGCAAACGTTCCGGCCGCGCATCTCGAGGCGGCCCAACTCGATGGGGCAAACGCCTGGCATCGATTCTGGCATGTTCAATGGCCCGCCCTCGGACCCACCACCGTGTTTGCCGTCGTCATCAGCACAATCAGCGCCCTTCGGGTCTACGACACGGTGGCACTGATGACGGAGGGCGGGCCCGTTGGCAGCACCACGACCCTCAGCTACGAACTGTACAGACGAGGAGTCTTCTATCAGGACATCAGCGGCGGGTCAGTGATCAGCATTGTGCTGCTGGTCCTGGTTTTGCTGGTCACACTGGTGCAGATGCGCTCCTTCGGTAGACGCCTCAGTGAGGTGGGCGCGCGATGACCGTCAACACAGATTCACGTCCCGCCGCCGACGTTCCGTTGCCGGAGCGGACACCGGACGATACCCACAGCGTCAGAAGGAAGGTCTTGCGGTGGGTCCTCGAGAGCGACGTACCCCGCCACGCGCTGCTGGCTGCGGGCGGAATCCTCATGCTCTTGCCGTTCGTCTGGATGGTGTGCAGTTCTTTAAAGCCGGCCGATGAGATCTACAACACCAACCCCCTGCCGCAGCATCCCACCTTCGATGCATACGTTCGCGTTTTCGAGACGGTGCCAATGGCGTGGTACTTCTTCAACAGTGTGGCCGTTACCGGGCTGATCTTTCTCGGTCAAGTGATCCTCGCCGTGCCCGCCGCATATGCGTTGGCCCGGATGCGGTTTCGCGGTAGCAGGTTGGCGCTAGCGGTGGTTCTGGTGGGAACAATGCTGCCCATGCAGGTCATAGCGGTTCCGTTGTACCTGATATTTGCCAAGGTTGGCCTTCTGAACACCCCCCTGTCACTGGTATCACCATTTCTTGCCAGTGCCTTCGGTGTTTTCCTGCTTCGCCAGTTCTTCTTGGGAATCCCGCAAGGTGTATTGGATGCTGCCCGGCTGGACGGAGCGAGCAATTGGACCACGGTTTGGCGGATTGTCCTTCCAATGGCCCGGCCGGCGCTCGTTGCGTTCGCGGTTTTCAGTGTCGTGTCCCACTGGAACGACTACTTCTGGCCGAGCCTGGTGCTGTCGGGCAACCAAGCGGCAACCGTGCCCTACGGAATTGCCGCATTCGCCAACTCCGAAAGCAATGACTTTGCCGCCCAGATGGCGGCCGCGACACTGGCGGTGCTTCCGCTCGTGGTCGGATTCCTGATCGCCCAACGGCACTTCGTTCGCGGGCTTGTCCTATCTAACGCGCCGGACTAGGCGCACACCATTTCAACCTCAATCTTAAGGAGAGTAATTATGCGACGGAGAATCACAGCAGCCGTAGCGTCCCTTGGTCTTTTGGCCGCGCTAACTGCCTGCGGACCGGCAAAGGCCCAAGAATCTGCAGTCACTGTCTATTACACGCAACCAAGTCTTTTCACCAACCCGTTGAAATCCGCACTCGAGCCGCTCGCGAAACAGCCGCAGGCCACTCAGGTGAACCTCGTGCTCGGGGGCCAGAACTACAACGACGTGCAGCAGCGGCTCCTGCGCGAGGCCGGTACCGGTCAGCTGCCGGATGTGGCTCTGGTCGGGCTGAACAACCTCCGGGGGCTGGTCGATCTAGGCATCGCCCAACCGCTGGATGCCGCCATTGCCGATGGCAGCATGAGCACCCGGGACATCGATCCGAAGTTTCTGGGACTCACTAAATACGATGGAAAGCAATATGGGATCCCCTATGGTGTTGCGACAAGGATCCTGTACGCCAATGCAGACATGTTCACGGCAGCAGGCCTTGATCCTGCCCACCTTCCGACCACCTGGAGTGAGCTGCGGACGGTTGCTTCGAAGCTGACGAACCCGGCCACGGGCAAGTCCGGCATCGCGATGGACTGGACCGTCACCAATAACCTGGACTTCCAGCAGCAACTAACGAGCGCTGGGGGCGCGATGCTCAACTCCAACGAATCCGCAGCGGCCTTCAACAGCCCCCAGGGCGTAAGCGTTCTCGACTACTGGCGCGGCTTGGTCAAGGATGGCATCATGCCCTTGCGTGCACGTACGGCGGACACGAGCCCCAACGTCCAGGCATTCGTCAACGGCGACGCGGCAATGTTGATCCAGTCCAACGGCAACCTCGGCACCATCAACAGCAGCGCGAAATTCCATGTGGTCACCGGCCAGGTACCGATCGAAGACGGTGGGACACGGAGCGCTCCGGCGTCCGGCGCGGCCATCGTGCTGCTGACAAAAGACCCTCAACGACAGGCGGCAGCCCTCAAAGTCATTCAGCAGTTGGTCAGCCAGAAGGCAAGTACCGAATTGACGCTGGCGACCGGCTTTCTGCCCGTCAATTCGACCGCCGTGGATAGTCAGGAGTTGAAGAAGTACCTCAGCGAACAACCCAACCGGCGGACCCCCCAGGATGCTATTCCGAATCTCAGCCAGTGGCAGACCTACCCCGGCGCCCGCGACGTCGAAGTCAATGATGCGATCGAGAAGAACGTCGTCCAGGCGCTCAACGGCAGTAAGACTCCCACGCAAGCTCTCACCGAAGCGGAGAGTGCGACCAACGCGATTCTGAAGAACCATGGCTGAGGGAGTCAAGTGCGTCGATGTGACCAAAACTTTCGGGCAGGATGATCAGGTCCTGCGCGGAGTGAGCGTTACGTGCGGGGCAGGGCAGACCCTGACGCTGGTCGGTCCCAGCGGCTGCGGAAAGACCACACTGCTACGCTGCATCGCCGGGCTGGAAAATCCCAGCGGCGGGGTGATCCGGATCAACGGCCAAGACGTGACACATGCAGCCCCGCAGCGCCGGAACACGGCCATGGTATTCCAGAACTACGCCTTGTACCCGGCAAAGACGGTAGCGGCCAACCTCGAGTTTCCACTCGCAATGGCCAAGGTGCCTCGACGAGAGCGCGCCGAACGGATCACCGAGATCGCTCGATTGCTGCGGTTGACTCCGCATCTGGACAAAAAACCAGCCCAGCTCTCCGGCGGGCAGAGGCAGCGCGTCGGCATCGGCCGGGCCCTGATCCGGCGGCCATCGGTGCTCCTGATGGATGAGCCTCTTTCGAACCTCGATGCCGCGCTGCGCGTTGATATGCGCACCGAATTGCACGAGCTATTTCAACGGCTGGGCGCCACCGTCGTCTACGTCACCCACGACCAGACCGAAGCACTCACTCTCGGCGACCAGGTAGCCGTCCTGAACGAGGGACGGCTGCAGCAACAGGCTACTCCCCACGAGGTTTACAGCCGACCAGCTAACCGGTTCACCGCTTCGTTCCTGGGAGCCATGAATCTTCTCGACGGTACGGTGCAGAACGGATACTTCCGAACGTCCGACGGGACACCGATCCTCGAGCTTCGTTCGTCAGCGGCGGACGCGACCGCATGCATAGGCATCCGACCGGAGGAACTTCGGCTGGAAGACTCAGGCACGGTCTGCCCGCAGCTCACACTCACCGGCCGGGTCAGCCTTCTCGAGATGCTCGGCAGCGAGGAGCTCGCCCACGTCACCCTCACCAACGGGCACAAAATCAAGGCCCGGCTACCGGTTGGAACCGTCAGAGAGGACGCCATTCGCCTCTCGGTCGACATCGAACGTCTGCATCTGTTCGACACCGAAGGAAGACGCATTGAGCTGAACCCCAACCAAGAAGCAATCATGCCGACAGCAGCATGGTCCCTCCTCACGCCCTAGGAAGAAGCACAAATGAAAAAGAACACCATGAAGGAAAAAATACTCCGCGACGAGATGGTCTTCGGATTGGGCCTGGATTCACCTGATCCAATGATGGTCGAATATGCAGCCCTGGCGGGGCTGGACTTCGTGCGGTTCGACTGCGAACAGGGCCCTTACACCCTTGAAAGCATCGAGCACGCCGTCCGTTCGGCCGAAGCAGCCGACATTATTCCCACCGCTCGGCTCTCCGGCATTAAGCCAGAACTCGTCACACAGCTTCTGAACCGCGGCGTCAGCGGACTCACTTT
Organism: Arthrobacter sp. FW306-1B-G06A; assembly: GCF_058781765.1. Taxonomy (NCBI): domain Bacteria; kingdom Bacillati; phylum Actinomycetota; class Actinomycetes; order Micrococcales; family Micrococcaceae; genus Arthrobacter; species Arthrobacter sp. FW306-1B-G06A. Next base: position 85,451 of record NZ_JBYSXB010000015.1, read on the forward strand.
CCCCCACACACAAACAGCAGAAGACGCAGCGGCCGCTGTACGGAACGTGAAATTCGCACCCGAAGGTGACCGTACCTTCACCTCACCGTCCGGACACGGCATGCACGCCCGCTGGGCCCTCGGACTCGACTCACAAGAAGCATTCGAGTTCGCGAATCGTGAAACCCTGGTCGTCTGCCTGATCGAGGATCCGATCGGCCTTTCGAACATCGCCGAGATCGCGGCCGTGCCAGGTGTCGACGTCATCACTTTCGGCCCGAACGACCTTTCAGCGGCCATCGGGCAACCCGGCGACACGACCCACCCCGAGCTCCGCAACGCTCTACGTAAAGGCATCAAGGAAGTCAGGGCCGAGGGAAAGGCCGCCGGTATCTCCTGCGGCTCCCGCAGTGCTGAATGGGCTGCCGACTATGTGGAGGCCGGCGTGCGGGTCCTTCAGTTCCTTCCCGCTCCCCTCATGATTGACGCTGTCGCACGAACCCGGGCGGAGCTCGGGGTCTGATGAAGCAAGATCATTAAAATGGATGGCCACTGCGAATTGTTCTGAAGGCCCGGAACAGTCTCCTGCATCCTTCGATGCATGGTTGCCGGGCTCTCTTGCCGGCTTTGGCTGGCTTGATGTCTCTCAGCCGGGCGAGAGACGTCCACGAGTCCGCAGTTACATCCGAGGTCCCCTGCGAAATCCCCGCACTGGCGGGGATTTCGCAGGTTTCGGGGGCAGAATCTAGCTAATTCACTCAACGAGGCAGGGGCACAACGGTGAAGTCAAAGACTTGGCGTTGGATATCGCTGGCGCCTCGAGGGCTGGTCCGGTCGGACTGTCCCGGGCCCATTCGGTAACGGATGTCACCGTTGACCAGGTATCCGTGATCTTCGAGCACCGCGCGGCAGCCGCACCCAACAAGAATTCCATCGCACACCGCCGGGCTCTAAGCGACGTGCAAACGTGCAGGAGCTCACCTCGACGTGCCCCATTTGTGGACTGCTCGGGGTGAGGCGGAGCATGGGTGTGGGCGGTTATTTGAATACGATTCCAGTGTCAGCAGCGGTCACCTCAGCACGGAGGCTTTCTGCCGCTTGCCAGAGTTCCTCGATATGGCCCGCCGTGCGCCGTGCTCCTGAGTGGCCCAGGAAGAAGAAATGGTTGCCGGGGGTGAAACGGACAAGTTCTGTCGAAAGCTGGCGTGTGCACGCTTGCAGGTGCGCCCAGGCTCCTTCTGGTAGTGATGGCGCGTCTGAAAGCCGCCATGCCAGAGCGTAAGCGGTGATGGCGGGCCACGTGAGGTGATCGGACAGGGCGTGTCGGGCGTCGTGAGCGCCCTCTGGAACGATGGCTGTGCATATCGGGAATTCTGCCCACCGCCCGGATCCCGTCTCCCGGATCGCCGCTTCAACCTTGTGTACACTGGCTTGGCCGTCCCAATGCTGGGCCTCACCTCGTAGAGCGACCGAGTGGCGGCACAAGTAGTGTCGTGTGTATTCGTCCAGCGACATGATCGGCCGGCCCGGTTCCGTTTGAGCCCTGATCTGTTCGTACCAGTCCTGCAGCCGTGTTGGTGGATGCCGCAGGGGCTCCCACAGCCCATCGATGGTCAGCGGTTCCCCTCCCGGAAGGATCGGCATCAGTCCGGGCAGCGCTGCCGTGGCAGCGAGCGAAATGAAGCAGCGCAAGTCGAGATCAACTCTTCGTGCAGTCTGGGCGAACGGTTGGACCACCCGGCCGGCCATGCTCCAGCCGCAGAGAACAACTCCGGCCTGGACTCGATGCTCAGCGACGATCCGCTTGGTAAGCACCACCGCTGTTTCAGCCCATTGGTCGACAGTAAGTTCCGCGTGCGCTGCCGGAAACACCGGGTGGTCCGACGGATACGACAAGGCGAGCACGCTGAATCCCCGTTCCCCCAACCAATGGGCGAGAAAGTCGTCCCCGCGGGCCCCGGGGTGCCCGTAAGCGATCCGGGCCAGATGACCACCACCTGGCAAAAAGAGGACGAGGGGTTTGGCGGGATCGCCAACACGCAAATACGTCAGGACTGGCAACCCCTCCCAACTCTCGAGCGACTCACCCTCCACCCACTGCTGAGCCTTTGAATCCGATGGGCGCATTGACATTGCCGGCGATGTCTTTCTGTCGTATGAAGCAATCGGTTGAGGCAACTGACGGCTCACCAATTGAGCTTGCGAGGGACGTCCAACTGAGTACTTTGGCGCTGTGCATCCGCCGGACGAGCATCAATCCCTCACAGACAGAACCGTAGCCCGTGCGGCCCTGAAGCTTAAGCCGCGGGCAGCCAACTAACCGGCCAGAAACGAGCTACTGGCGCTCTTAGTTGGCAGAAGAAGTCTCCGGGGCTTCCTGGCCGTAGTCTAAAACCATCGGTGGTCCGGCGAGTCGCCGAATAGCGCCTTTTTGGTTTCCCCGAGCTGGCGGATGAGCAGGCCCATATCGGAGCCGATGCCCACCATGGCGAAGCCCTGATCGCGTCTGCGTATGGCATCGGGGGTGCCTGTAGCCATAACTCCTGATGGTATTCCGCGATCCGAGGCCATTGCCTGGATCTCAAGGATCTTCTTGGCCGTGTCACCGCCTTCCCATTCTCCCAAGTAGCCATAGCTTGCGGAGAGGTCCGCCGGGCCGAAGAAAATCGGCCCGATGCCGTCGAGGTCGAGGATTTCGGCTATTTCCTCTACTGCCTCTGCGGTTTCAATCAGCGGAATGATCATGATCTCGCGATTGGCCTCGGCCACATATCGCTCGAGCGTGAGTCCCCAGCCCTGCGCCCGTTCGCCGCCGATGCCCCGATGCCCCTCGGGCGGGTACAGCGCCATTTCCTTTACACTTTCGAGCTCGCGCCGTGATCTGATCCTGGGGAGCAGGATGCCGTCCACACCGAGGTCGAGAACGCGCTTGATTGGCTCCTCGGCGAGGGTGGCGACTCTGACGAGGACGGTAAGATCACTTCCACGGGCAGCGCGCAGGTGCTCCGCGATGTCCGAATAGTCCAGGTGGCCGTGTTCCATGTCGACACAGATCCAGTCAAGCTGCAGTTCAGCAGCGATTTCGGTGATCGCAGGGCAAGCTTGGGTCACCCAGATCCCGAACGCAGTCTGGCCTTGCCGGTACTTCTCGTAGATACGTTTCTTCATGTCGTTCCTTGCCGTCATGGTGCGCCCTGAGCTTCCAGTTCAGATGTGGCTGGAGGCTCAAGCCGCAAGTCTGGGATGCGTTTCTTCCACTGCGCGTCCGAACTGGAAAATGCGTTTGGGAGGCACTTCGGGATGTCCGTTCCAGTTGAGACTAATGTTTGGGATATTCCATCGCAAGTCTCCCAGGGAAATCTATCCAGTAAGTTGCATTGAGTCTGGATTGTTAATCCACGCTTTGCTTCCAGTTCAACTTCGCCGTGTGTGATGGTCCAACCGGCTGCGATGCCGGCCGCGCGTGGCCGTGGGTGGCCTACACTCCGGCGGCCGAAGAAACTGCGGACGACGCCCGCCTGGTGGGCGCGTGGATCGCATCAAAGCCTGACATTCCGCTCCGTGAAAGGAACCGAACCATGACGAAGACATCAGCCCTGCCCGAGGGATCCCTCCGCGAGCAAGGTCCCGTTACCGTCGACCTTGCCCCCCACGCCGCCCCGCTCGCCGAACTAGGCACCATGCTGGATCAGAAATACACACAGGACGAGCTCCGCGACGCCTCGGTGCAAGCAGAAGCACTCGAGACCGTCCTGGACGAGACTGATGGTCTGGACAAACTGCTCGTTCAGGCTCGCGATGCCGTCTATGCCACAGGCGTGGCGGTGCTGCGGTCCGCACCCTGCCAGTCGCCCAGCATGATGGTCGTCCTCAGCAGCATTCTTGGACCAGTAGTCAAGGGGCGCAAGGAGATGGACCTGGTCGACGAACTCAAACCTGCCGTGAACTTCACCGGCGAGACCCCCGTCGGCTACAGCCGTGAATCCCTCGACCTGCACACCGACTTCAGCACCAACAGCCGGCAACCCGACTACCTCGTCCTTGGCTGTGTCTTCAACACCGACCCGGCCGGCGGTGGAGAGAGCACCCTCGCACACGTCGACGACGTGACCGGCTACATCGACGGCAAGGCCGGTCAGGAGACCACCCAGCTCCTTTTCGACGAGGTATACCCGGCGCTGAACCTGCCGCGCGACAGCGGGAAGGTACCCACGGCGACCTCCATCCTCTTCCACCGCCGTGACGGGCGCATCGGAGTACGTTACCGTAGCAAGGCGCTCCGCGACGGCCGCGGAGCATCAACGAAAACAATCGAACCATCGCCGGCCCATGCCGAGGCCCTCGGTGTTTTCGAGGAAGCCATTCACAGCACCGCGGTCCAGGTTGCCTTGCGCCTCGAAACCGGGGACATCCTCCTCAACGACAACAGCCTGGTCCTCCACGGTAGAACCGCGATCGGCCCTAATGCGACGCGCCACATGCGCCGGCTCTACGCCGGCAACCTCACAACCCTCGCCCCGACACCTGTTGCAAGCGCATCCTGGTGACCTTGCTCGCCCAGAGACCGTGTAGGGACGCGGGGGCCCAACCTTGACTGGGCAAAAGGAAGTCGGTCCCGACGCGGTTATCTTAAGTCGAGACCGACTTCCTGAAGTAATGGTGTGATTTCGAGGACTCGGAGAATGCCAAAGGTCAAGGCTGGACAGCAGGACCCATCTCCGGACATCCACCCTTAAGCCAGAGCCACCGCCGGGAATCCGCTCTTGCCGTCAACGCCGGAGGGCGCGTCAAGCGCAACCTGGAGAGGATGCTCCGAAATTGTCTCGAATCCCAGCCGAGAGGCTGCAGGAAGTCCAAAGCAGCGCATTACGGGCTCCAAGGGAGCACAAACCGGTCTCCGGTCCCCCGGGTCGACTCAGACTCCAGTGACTTCCATAATGGCTCTGCTCCCGCACAGTCCGGCTCGGTCGGTGTCACATCAGCGAGTGCTCTCGGGTCTCACGAATATCGACGTGGTTCTCCCAAGAGTGTTTTCGGCTGTCACCTACAAGCGCTATCGGAGGTCACGGACGACCTCGGGGGCGTTGTTGCCAACTACACCGCTGTCTCCAAGGTTAACGCCGGCCCAAACTCCTTCCCTATAGGGTATACCCCGTCCAGGAGCTCGCAGCCCGGCGCAGGTTTGAGGAAGTCGGATACGTCCTGTCATCGGAGGCGTCTGGCGCCACAGATCTCCCGGCAGCTAGCCTCTGGCATCCGGCGAGACGCCCGCCGCGGCTGACTGCCCGCCAGGATGCTACTACTCTTCCGGCCCAGGAGAGGAAAGAAGGGTACTCGTGCAAAGGCCGCAGTTGGCAAAGGTCTGCAGCAGCACATGGTGATTGCGCCGATGCCCAACAACAGCTCGCAGAAGATGAGCTGCCCGCCGTGGCCTCCGAAGGGATGTGGAGCCCTGACAGCACCTCGAACAGCACCAGGGTGCGCGCTGCCGTGTGCTGGTCGGCGTAGGAGCTCCATGTGACAAATCGATCCGGGACGGTCCAGGCATTGACCTCGTGACCGGCGCGAAGCTTCAAGATGGCGGCGTCGGGCACACGGCCCGTGACGACGACGTGGCCCATGCCCTCATCGACCGGTGCGGGCGGCCGAGGCCATCGCGGAGGTCGGCGACGTCGATGCCCGAGTAGGCGAGCCGGATTTACTGCCGCTCCTCACCGGGCAGGCGTCCATGATTCGCAGTGGGTGCTGCCGTTGTTGTGGGGCGGGCGGCTGCTCGTCGCGGATGCCCGGCTCCTGCCTATCTGATGTTATTGGTTTCTCCTAGGCGAGGTTCGCGACGCCCGGGTAGAGCGGGTGCGCGGCGGCGAGTGCCTCCACGCGGTGACGCAGGCCGGAGAGGTCCGCGTCGGCGTCGGCGATCAGTGCTTCGGCGATGATGTCCGCAACTTCACGGAACGCCGCTTCACCGAAACCGCGGGTTGCCAGGGCCGGGGTGCCGATCCGCAGGCCGGAGGTCACCATCGGCGGGCGCGGGTCGAACGGGACGGCGTTGCGGTTGACGGTGATGTCGATCGCGGCGAGGCGGTCCTCGGCCTGCTGGCCGTCGAGTTCGCAGTTGCGCAGGTCCACGAGCACCAGGTGCACGTCGGTGCCGCCGGAAATCACGTTGATCCCCTTGGCGGTGACGTCGGGCTGGACGAGGCGCTCGGCCAGGATCCGGGCACCGGCCAGCACGCGTTCCTGGCGTTCCTTGAACTCTTCCGAGCCGGCGATCTTGAAGGCCACGGCCTTGCCGGCGATCACGTGCTCCAACGGGCCGCCCTGCTGGCCCGGGAAGACCGCGGAGTTGATCTTCTTGGCGATGTCGGCGTCGTTGCTCAGGATGATGCCGCCGCGCGGACCGGCGAGGGTCTTGTGCGTCGTGGACGTCGTGACGTGCGCGTGCGGGACTGGGGACGGGTGCAGGCCGGCGGCCACGAGGCCGGCGAAGTGCGCCATGTCCACCATGAGGTAGGCGCCCACGAGGTCGGCGATGCGGCGGAACTCGGCGAAGTCCAGCTGGCGGGCATAGGCGGACCAGCCGGCCACGATCAGCGCCGGCTTGTGCTCGAGTGCCAGGCGCTCGACCTCGGCCATGTCGATCCGGTGGTCCTCTTCGCGGACCTGGTACGGGATCACGTTGTACAGGCGGCCCGAGAAGTTGATCCGCATGCCATGGGTCAGGTGCCCGCCGTGGGCCAGGTTCAGGCCCATGATGGTGTCGCCGGGCTTGATGAGGGCGTGCATCACCGAGGCGTTGGCCTGGGCACCGGAGTGCGGCTGCACGTTCGCGTACTCTGCGCCGAAGAGGGCCTTCACGCGGTCGATCGCGAGCTGCTCGATGACGTCCACGTGCTCGCAGCCGCCGTAGTAGCGCTTGCCCGGGTAGCCTTCGGCATACTTGTTGGTCAGGACCGAGCCCTGGGCCTGCATCACGGCCACGGCGGTGTGGTTCTCGGACGCGATCATTTCCAGGCCCGAACGCTGACGGTTCAGCTCATCGTCGATCTTCGCCGCGATCTCCGGATCCAGCTCGGACAACACGGTGTCCAGGGACGGCGAAACTACCTGCTCGAACACAGCGGTTCCATTCGCGGCGCTCACAGCTCGCCACCGTTCTTGGAAGCGTATTCCTCCGCGGAAAGCAGCGGGCCATGTTCGATCACGGCGACCTTGAAGAGCCAGCCCGCACCGTACGGATCGATGTTGATCAAGGCAGGATCATCGACGACGGCGGAGTTCACTTCCGTGACCTCGCCCGTCACCGGGGAGTACAGGTCCGAGACGGACTTGGTGGACTCAACCTCGCCGCAGGTCTCCCCCGCAGTCACAGCGGAACCGACCTCCGGCAGATCAACATACACGATGTCGCCAAGGGCATCCGCAGCAACCGCGGAAATCCCAATCCCGGCAGGCCCTGCCCCATCCGAGGCAACCCACTCGTGTTCAGCCGAATACTTCAACTCGACAGCTACTTTGCTCATCTTTTTGTCCTTTACGTTGTGAAAATCTGTGGTGATCGGCGGCGCGGCGCCGGGCTATCTGGCGCGCTTGTAGAAAGGCAGTGCAACGACTTCAAAGGTTTCCAGTTTCCCGCGCAGGTCGACGTCGACAATTGCGCCTGGTTTGGCGTGCTCGACGTCCACATACGCCATAGCGATCGGGTAACCGAGCGTAGGGCTTGGCTGGCCCGAGGTGACTTCGCCGATCAGCGTCCCGTTCTTGAGCACCGAATAGTGGGCGCGGGCGGCACGGCGGCCCAGTCCTTTGAGTCCCACGAGTCTTTGGCCGATGGTCGTTCCAACGCCCGCGGCCTTGATCGCCGTCAGCGCGTCCTTGCCTACAAAGTCGCTTTCCTTGGCGAGAGAGACAACGGGACCCAGGCCGGCGGCGTAGGCGTTCCCGTAGCGGGAGAGTTCGTTGCCGTAGAGCGGCATGCCCGCCTCCAGGCGGAGGGAATCCCGGGACGCGAGGCCGGCGGGGATGAGGCCGTGGCCTTCGCCGGATTCCAGGAGTGCGTCCCAGAGTCCTGCCGCGTCTTCATTGGGAACGTAGATCTCGAAGCCGTCTTCACCGGTGTACCCGGTGCGGGCCAAGAGGAGCTCCTGGCCGTTGATCTCGACCTCAACGGCCGCGTAGTACTTCAGCCCGGTGACGAGGGAGTGCTGTTCGGCCGGGACTAAGCGGAGGAGGATTTCTTCCGCTTTGGGGCCCTGGAGGGCGATCAGGGATGTGATGGCGGATGCGTCCTGCACCGTGACGTTGAAGTTGGCGGCCCGCTGGGCGAGTTCCTGGACGACGGTGTTGGCGTTGCCGGCGTTGGGCACAACGAGGTACGTGTCTTCGGCTCGGCGGTAGGAGATGAGGTCGTCGATGATTCCGCCGTCGGGGTTGCAGATCAGCGAGTACTTGGCCTTGCCTACCGCGATCGCCGACAGCTTCCCGACCAGTGCGTAGTCCAGGAAAGCCGCGGCTTCCGGACCGGTGACCCAGACTTCGCCCATGTGGGAAAGGTCGAACAAGCCGGCGGCGTTACGTACTGCGTGGTGTTCGGCGAGTTCCGAGTCGTATTTCAGGGGCATCTGCCAGCCACCGAAGTCCGTGAAGGACGCCCCGGCGATTTTGTGCTGCTCGTAAAGAGCTGTGTAGTTCTCAGTCATTGCGTCAGTCCTTAGATTTCGAACGTTTCGGTGGTTTCCTCGAACTCTTCGAGGGGAGGGCAGGAGCAGACCAGGTTGCGGTCGCCTGCGGCGCCGTCGATGCGGCCTACGGGCGGGAAGTACTTGTCCTGCTTGAGGTGGTGGACCGGGAAGACGGCCTGCTCGCGGGAGTATTCACGGTTCCAGTCCGAGGAGACGACGGCGGCCGCGGTGTGCGGTGCGTGGCGCAGCGGGCTGTTCTCCACCGTGAAGTCGCCGTCCGCGACCTGGTCGATTTCCTTGCGGATGGTGATCATGGCTTCGATGAAGCGGTCGATCTCCCCAAGGTCCTCGGACTCCGTGGGCTCCACCATCAGTGTGCCCGCTACCGGGAACGCCAGGGTGGGTGCGTGGAAGCCGTAGTCGATGAGGCGCTTGGCAACATCCTCGGCGGTGACGCCGGTCTTGGCCGTCAGTTCGCGCAGGTCAAGGATGCACTCGTGGGCCACGAGTCCGCCTTCCCCGGTGTAGAGGACCGGGAAGTACTCGTTCAGGCGCGAAGCGATGTAGTTCGCAGCGAGCAGCGCGGACTTCGTGGCCTCGGTGAGGCCTTCGCCGCCCATGAGCTTCACGTAGGCCCAGGAAATCGGCAACACACCCGCGGAGCCGTAACGCGAAGCGGAAATCGCCACGCCATGACCGTCTTCGTGCGCTGCCTTGTTGGCATCGCCCGGCATGAAGGGTGCCAGGTGTGCTTTGGCCGCGACCGGGCCCACGCCCGGTCCGCCGCCGCCGTGCGGGATGCAGAAGGTCTTGTGCAGGTTCAGGTGGGAGACATCGCCCCCGAACTTGCCCGGCTGGGCCAGGCCCACGAGCGCGTTGAGGTTGGCGCCGTCAACGTACACCTGGCCGCCGGCTGCGTGCACCGAGTCGCAGATCTCGCGCACGTCGGCGTCGTACACGCCGTGCGTGGACGGGTAGGTGATCATGATGGCCGAAAGGACATCCTTGTTGGCGTCGATCTTGGCCTGCAGGTCCGCGTGGTCGATCGTGCCGTCGGCCGCGGTGGCCACCACGACCACTTTCATGCCGGCCAGCACCGCCGAGGCGGCGTTGGTGCCGTGGGCGGAAGCCGGGATGAGGCAGACGTTGCGCTGGAGGTCCCCGCGGGAGTGGTGGTAACCGCGGATGGCCAGCAGGCCCGCGAGCTCGCCCTGGGAACCGGCGTTGGGCTGGATGGAGACCTGGTCGTACCCGGTGATCTCCGTCAGGTCAGCTTCCAGATCTTCGATCAGTTCGCGCCAGCCCTCGGTCTGGGAATCCGGGGCGAAGGGGTGGATCGAGGCGAATTCCGGCCAGGAGATGGCTTCCATCTCGGCGGTGGCGTTCAGCTTCATGGTGCACGAACCCAGCGGGATCATGGTGCGGTCCAGCGCCAGGTCGCGGTCCGAAAGCTTGCGGATGTAGCGCAGCAGCTGGGTCTCGGAACGGTGGGTGTTGAACACCGGGTGCTGCAGGTAGTCCGAAGAACGCTCGACGGCGGCGTCCAGCGCGAACCCCTCACCGGACTCAAGTGGCTCAGCATCAAACACCGCGACGACACCAAAAGCGTCAAGGACGCCGCCGACGATTTCTTTTGTTGTGGTCTCGTCAACGGAGACGCCAACAGTGTCGGCGTCGATGCCGCGCAGGTTGATGCCCTTGGCCTCGGCGGCTGCAACGATCTCGGCAGCCTTGCCCGTGACGCGGACGGTGACGGTGTCGAAGAAGCTGCCGTGCAGGACCTCAAGGCCCGCGGCCTTGAGGGACGCTGCCAGGGTGCGGGCGTGGTTGTGGGCGGTCTCGGCAATCGCCTTCAGGCCGTCGGGGCCGTGGTAGACGGCGTACATCGAGGAAACGATGGCCAGCAGGGCCTGCGCGGTGCAGATGTTGGACGTCGCCTTCTCGCGGCGGATGTGCTGCTCACGGGTCTGCAGCGCCAGGCGGTAGGCGGGAGTGCCGGCGTCGTCCTTGGAAACGCCCACCAGACGGCCAGGCATGGAACGCTCAAGGCCCTTCTGGACGGCCATGTACGCGGCGTGCGGGCCGCCGAAGAACAACGGAACGCCGAAGCGCTGGGTGGAGCCGACCGCGATGTCGGCACCCTGCTCCCCCGGAGGCGTGATCAGCGTCAGGGCCAGGAGGTCCGCGGCGACGGTAACGAGGGCGCCGCGTTCCTTGGCGGCGGCGATCACGGCGGAGTGGTCGAACACCCGGCCGGAAACGCCCGGCTGCTGCAGCACGATGCCGTTGATCTCGCCCTCGGGCAGGCCGGCGGACAGGTCCGCTATCTCCACCTCGAAGCCCAGCGCCTCGGCGCGGCCCTTCACGATCGCGATGGTCTGCGGCAGGCAATCGGCGTCGAGGACGGTCTTGCCGTCATGGGCCGTCTTGTTCTTGTTCGCCCGGCGCATCATCAGGACCGCTTCGGCGACGGCGGTCGCTTCGTCCAGCAGGGACGCGTTGGCGATCGGCAGGCCCACGAGGTCCTGGACCATGGTCTGGAAGTTCAGCAGCGCCTCGAGGCGGCCCTGGGAAATTTCCGGCTGGTACGGCGTGTACGCCGTGTACCAGGCCGGGGATTCGAGGATGTTGCGGCGGATCACCGGCGGAGTGACGGTGTCGTAGTAGCCCTGCCCGATCATCTGCACGGCCGTCTTGTTCTTGGCCGCCAGCTTGCGCAGCTCGGCCAGGACCTCCACCTCGCTGAGGGCGCTGTCCAGGCTGAGCGACTTTTCCTGGCGGATGGAATCGGGGACGGCGACATCCACCAGGCCGTCAACGGAGTCGTAGCCGACTGCCTTGAGCATGATGTCAATGTCGGCCTGGCGGCGGGCGCCGATATGCCGGTCAACGAAGACGGATGTGTGGGATTGAATGGTCACAGAGAACTCCAAGGTAGCGGCCTATCCCTGAGCAGGGCGGCCTGGATTTGGGGTCCTCCCCGCTCTGTATTGGACCTGAGAGTTTCCGGGACGTCCGTGTTAGAAGTCCCTTGCACCGTCGGTGAGCACCATTCATCTCAGGCGAGAGGGCGGGTGCTGCTTTCCAGAGTTGCCGTGCTGCAGCGGTACATGGGCCTGAGAGATTCCTGGGGAGGATTTGCTCCTACGGCGTCAGCCTGGGTGTGCTGAACTCTCCCGCTGCGGCTTAATGGCAGTATTCATGTTACATATTTACGAATCAGCAAGGGCGGCCTACCGGCTACGTGCCGACGCGCCGCTTGTTAGCTGCACATGAGGATTCCTTTCGCTCAAGCTAGATGGGGTTTGACCTTCGTAGATTGAGCTCGTTTGATTCGGAAGCTCCATACCGATCCGCTGTATGATGCCGGGATCCGAGAGGGTGGTGGAGTCCCCGGTGTCGCGGCCTTCCACCAAGTCCTGCAGGAGGCGGCGCATGATCTTGCCCGATCGGGTTTTGGGCAGTTCGGGGACCACGAGGATGTGCCTGGGTTTGGCGATGGGGCCGATTTCCTTGCCCACGTGGTTGCGCAGCTCGGCGACGGTGGCGTCGCCGCTGTCCTGTCCCGACGGGGCGGATTCACGCAGGATGACGAACGCGACCACGGACTGGCCGGTGGTTTCGTCGGCGGCCCCGACGACGGCGGCTTCCGCCACCCAGGGGTGGGACACGAGCGCGGATTCGATTTCGGTGGTGGAGAGCCGGTGCCCGGAGACGTTCATGACGTCATCCACCCGGCCCAGGAGCCACACGTCGCCGTCTTCGTCCTTCTTGGCCCCGTCCCCGGCGAAGTACATGCCCTCGAAGCGGGACCAGTAGGTGTCCTTGAACCGTTCCGGGTCCCCCCAGATGCCGCGCAACATCGCGGGCCAGGGTTCGCGGACCACGAGGTAGCCGCCGTGCCCGTCCGGGACGGACTCGCCGGCCTCGTCCACGA
>NZ_JBYSXB010000016.1:0-95609 GCF_058781765.1 Arthrobacter sp. FW306-1B-G06A
GGTCGTTGGGGGCGCATTATCGGAGTGATGCGGTCGAAACCCCGCGTGAAGAAATTGTTCAGAGATACACGATCCGCCGGAAAGCGAGCCTCGTCAATGACTAGCCTGACCCTCCCCGCAGCACCCGTCCGGGACATCCTGGAGCGGGCATTCGCGGAGGACGCGCCGAGCGGCGATATCACCTCGCAGCTGCTCATTCCCGCCGAAGCCCGGGCCACCGCCGTGCTCAATGCCCGGGTTCCGGGGGTGTTCAGCGGCGGAACGGTGTTCCGTGACGCCATGCTGCTCGTCGACCCGGACACCGAAGTGGAGCTGCTGCTCGCGGACGGTGAAGCGTTCGACGCCGGAACCCACCTGGCGCGGGTCAGCGGCCGGGCACGCTCGGTGCTGCTCGCCGAACGCGTCGGGCTCAACCTTGCCCAGCGCATGAGCGCCATTGCCACCAAGACCGCGGAATTCGTCAAGCTGGTCGACGGTACCAAGGCCCGCATCACCGACACCCGGAAAACTACTCCCGGGCTGCGGGTATTGGAACGCTACGCCGTGCGATGCGGCGGAGGAGCCAACCACCGCTACAGCTTGTCCGATGCCGTGCTGGCGAAGGACAACCACTTGGCAGTGATGACCGGTGGCGATTCCGCGAAACTCACTGCACTGCTCAAGGCCGCCAAGGCCCAACTGGGCCACACCACGCACTTCGAGGTGGAAGTGGACCGCGCCGAGCAGATCGAACCCGTGCTGGCGGCCGGTGTCGACACGATCATGCTGGACAACTTTTCGCTTGAGGAGCTCCGTGCCGGCGTGAAGCAGGTGGCGGGCCGCGCCGTCGTCGAGGCGAGCGGCAACGTCAACGTCAACACCGTGGCGGACATCGCGGCCGCGGGAGTCGATGTCATTTCGATCGGCGGACTCACCCACAGCGTCAGCGCGCTGGATCTCGGCCTGGACGTGACGCTCGACGTGGCGCCGGACCCATCCCTGGCTCTCGGCTGACACCATGATCTTCCTCGACGCCGCGGCGACCACACCGGTCCGCAGGGAAGTCCTCGAAGCCATGTGGCCGTATCTGACGGGGGAGTTCGGCAATCCCTCAAGCCATCACAACCTCGGCGAAGCAGCCGCGAACGCGTTGTCCGGGGCACGCGCGGCGGTAGCGAAGGCTCTGGGCTGCCGGCCGGGGGAGATCACCTTCACGTCCGGCGGCACCGAGGCGGACAACCTGGCGGTGAAAGGAATTGCCCTCGCGAGACGTGCGGCGGATCCTGCCCTGAACCGCGTTGTCATCAGCGCTATCGAGCACCCTGCCGTCGAGGAATCCGCGCTCTACCTGCAACGCGTCCACGGGTTCGAGGTGGACGTGGTCCCCGTGGACCGGAACGGTGTGGTGACGGTTGAGGCGCTCCGGGCCGCGCTGAGCCCGGAGACGGCCCTCGTCAGCATCATGTATGCGAATAACGAGATCGGGACCGTGCAGCCCGTGCGGCAACTTGCCGAGGTTGCCGCGGAACATGGTGTGCCGTTTCACACGGACGCCGTCCAGGCTGCGGGCTGGCTCCCGATTGGCGTCAAAGAACTGGGGGTCGACGCGCTGAGTATCTCAGGCCATAAGCTCGGCGCACCGAAGGGCAGCGGCGTGCTCTATGCCAAGGGCAGGCTGAGACTTGAACCGCTCGTCCATGGCGGCGGACAGGAGCGGGGCAGGCGCTCCGGGACCGAAAACGTGGCGGGAGCCGTCGCGCTGGCCACGGCGCTGACGCTCGCCCATGCCGGGCAGTCCGGACTTGCCGGACGTGTCACGGAGTTGCGGGATGCCTTCATCTGCGCTGTCCTCGAGGCGGTGCCTGGTGCCGTGTTGACCGGCCACCCCTCGCGACGCTTACCGTCCGTCGCGTCTTTCTGTTTCCCCGGCACCAGCGGGGAGTCGGTGTTGCTTGAGCTTGAGCGGCTTGGGGTGGTGTGCTCCAGCGGATCGGCGTGCGCCGCTGGATCCGACGCCCCCTCTCCGGTCCTGCTGGCCTTGGGAATCGAGCCCGAGGTGGCCCACACAGCTGTGCGTTTCAGCTTCGACTCCACGGTGACGTCAGCGGAACTGGACCAAGCCGCGGAAGCCGTGGCTGCCGCCGTCGGGAGCGTCCAGGGGCTCGGCCGCCGCTGACCGTCTCCGACCCAACTGGCTCGCATTTGTTGTCGTTCTGAGCCCTCAAAACGACAACAAATGCGAGTCAGTTGGGAGTCAGACGTGGCGGGCGCGGCGGAAAATCCAGTGCCGCAGCATCGTGAACCGCACGGCCGTCGCGACGAATCCGGACAGCGTGGTGGTCCAGAGGTCCTCCTCGAGGGTTGCCTCGGGCCGGAACGCATGCAGCACGCCCAGGCTCCCGCCAGTGATGACCAGCGCCACGGCGATCACGATCAACCCGTTCAAGTGGTCCCGCGTCCTCTTCCGGTTGCCACTGATCTTGAAGGTCAGCCGACGGTTCAGGGCCGTGTTCATGAGCGAGGTGATGATCAGCGCTGCGGCGTTGGCAGGTTGGGGTCCCACCCACGGCCTGAACAGCGCGTACAGTGCCAGCGAGGTGACGGTGCAGATGATCCCGACGCCGGTGAAACGGATGAGCTGCCTGACCACCGGATAGCGCAGCACGCCTTTGCGGCGCTTGCTTGTATTTGGCCTGGAAAGGGACGTCTGCCGCGTCTCAATTGCCGGCACGGCAGGAGGCTCCATTGCTCAAGCCTGTCATATCAAGCTGGGAATTTTCTCCCAAGTTGCTGCGATGACGGGGTTGGTGAGCTCTCCGATGCCCTCAATGCGGCAGCTCACAAGGTCTCCTGGCGCGATCCTGGCACACTCGGCGGGGAAGCCGGTGAGGACCAGGTCTCCGGGGTGCAAAGTCATGAACGACGTGAGGTAGACAAGGATCTCGTCCACTTTCCATCCGAGGTCGGCGGTGCTGGCCGTCCGCAATTCCCTGCCGTTGTGCACGATGCCGATCGAAAGATCACTGTCATCGAGGTCAGTGACGATCCACGGTCCCGCAGGGGTAAACGTGTCCTGGCTTTTCGCGCTGATCCACAAGTCGTCGGTCTTCTGCAGGTCCCGCGCCGAGACGTCGTTGCCGATCGTGAAACCGAGGATGGCGTCGCGCGCGTTGTCGAGTGTGAGGCCGCGGACTTTGCGCCCGACGACGACGGTCAGCTCCGCTTCGGGGTCCACGTATCCGACGCCGGAGGCGAGTTCGATGGCGTCGCCTGGTCCGATGACGCTTGTGGCGGCCTTGTGGAACGCCTGCGCAGGCAAATCCCGGCCTGGCTGGCCGGTGTTGTGCGCCATGCCGAAGACGTTGGCGGGAACAGACGGCGCCAGGAACGTGAACACATCCTCGGAGACACGAGAGCCTGCAACCCAACCTGGCCGCCCTGCGCTGCTGCTATTTGCCGGCGAGCCTGGGAACGGACTGTCCACCACCGTCCAGCTCCGGCCTTCCGCGGAAGCGAAGTCGGCGGCGTCGTTCGCTACGAAGAACTGTTCGTCCGGTGAGGTGGGGGAGAGCGGGCGGACGCGGGCGATCCGGCGTGCACGTGAGGAAGTCATGAAGACATCCTACGTCCTTGAACCTCTTGAGGCGGCAGGTTTAGACGGGCAAGTAGAGCTCGCCCACGGGGATATCCGCGGCCAGGCGATTCGCGGGCCCGGCCAAGGGGCAGGCCCAGGCCTCGTTGTAGGCACAGGATGGGTTGTAGGCGAAATTGAAGTCGAGCACGAACTCCTGTTGCCCGGATCCTCGAAGGCCGTGGAAGGCTCCCTTGATGGTGTCCAGCAAGTAGCGGCCGGCGCCGTAGCTTCCTCCGGGTTTGCCGGCCGTGGCGTCGCGGAAGGGCACGAAGATGCCGCCGCCGTAGCTGCGCAGGCGCCACACGGCCAGCGAGCCGAGCTCGTCGAGGTCGAAGGTGCCGAGGCGGACAAACGGCACCACGCCGTCGGTCCCGGTCTGGACGTTCATCTCCTGGCCCGCGCCTTCCGGCGAAAGGGCGGCATAGCGGCGGAACCGGGGATCGTAGTCCGCGGTGCGCAAGCCCGAAAAAGCCTGCTTGCTGGCGGGAGTCAGCGCCGAGGCCGGGTGGGTACCGAACATGCGGTCCCGTTCCTGGCGCCAGTACACGTGGGCCTGGAAGGGATCGTCCATCGCGATCTTGCGGACGTCGTCGTACAAGGCGAACGTGCGCAAACGCCAGTCTGCGATGTCCACGGCGGAAATGTCCGCCACACTGTTTTCGTCCTCATCGAGCAGATCGGGAGCCATGCGTCCAGCCTAGTCCTACCGCACGGGCCGAAGCGGCGGCCCGTAGGGCATCGGCTGGGTTTGCAGGCGCGAAACGCCGATCCGGAGGGACGGGCAGCGGCTCGGCGCCGCTAGGCTGGTGCGCATGAGAGCAAAGCGGATCCCGTTGAAGTTTTCAGTCGCCGTCCTCGGTGCGCTCATTGTGGTCGCCGCCGCCGGCTGTAGTTCCGAGGGCAAGGGCGGCGCCGTCTGGACAGCCGGGTCCAGCAGTGCGGCTCCCGGGAGCGCAACGCCGTCGGGCCCAAGCACAGCCGCACCGTCGGGCGGTTCCAGTGCCAGCCCTTCCGCAGGAAGCACCGCGACGGCGGGGGCGACTGCCGCGGCGTGGAAAACGTACTCGGATGCGGCCAAGAAGGTCAGCTTCGATCTTCCGAGTGACTGGATTGCGCAATCGGTCACGCCCGACGCCGGTTCCATGCCGGGCGCCCTGAAGATCGAGGTCAAAGACGCCAAGGGAGGGTACCTGGCGACCCTTCACACCGGGCTGCCCTCGGCGAGTCCGGCTGACTGCAATCCGGCCGCCAAGCGTCCTTACGTCGTGGTCAGCAGCGTGCCTATTGACCTGCCCCATGCCGACGGCGATTCCACGATCCCCCCGCACGTGGTGTTCCGGGTCATCCAGGGCTATAAATTCTTCGGTTCGTACGGCATCACCAACCTGGTAGCCGGAACCGATGGGCAGGCCTGCCAACTGCGGAACCTTGTGGTGGGACCTGCAGGAAAGGGCAACTACTACTTCGGGGACATGCAAGCCGTGCATGCCTTCGCCACGGATGAAGTAGTTGCTCCCGCGAAGTCCTTCGACACCTTGGACCAGGCCGCCAAGTACGTTGACCAGAGCTCGGAATTCGCCAACGTCCAGCGGATGCTATTGTCTCTGAAGGTCAATCTGTAGAACCAAGGTTGATAGACATTCGTCGGCGCCAACTCTGCCCAATTAGTGGGTTGTCCAGCCGCAACACTCCGGAGATCCATGGAACGCAACGTTGCTGCCCAGCTCGTTTTCAAGACCGTCGCCAACACCAAAGTGGCCATGGCAATCGCCGTGGCCAGCAATCCGGGCTATGACTCGTTGACCGAAGAGCTGTCCGTCACGGTGGAGGGCGAAGCTGTTCCGTTCACTGAGTTGAGGGACCATCACGGCGGACGCTTCCAGTACATGGAGTTCGAAGAACCCAGCGAGGTAACGGTTGATTACCGTGCCTCGGTGGAGGGCTTGGGTGCCCCGGATGAGTCCTCCCGTATGGAACTCATCCGCTACGTGCGGCCCAGCCGCTATGCCGAGTCCGATCGCCTCCTTCCGACGTCGTACGCCGAGTTCGGCGGGCTCCACGGCGAAGAACTGTTGCAGGCAGTCCGGAATTGGGTCCACGACGAGCTCCGCTACGTCAGTGGTTCCTCGCGCGGGACGGATGGAGCGGTAGAGACGCTCCTGCACCGCAAAGGGGTTTGCCGGGACTTCGCCCACCTTGCCATTGCCCTCCTGCGTTCCAAGGACATCCCCTCCCGGCTCGCGGCGGTGTACGCGCCCGGACTGAGCCCCATGGACTTCCACGCCGTGGCTGAGGCCCACATCGACGGAACGTGGTACGTGATCGATCCCACCGGCTTGGCCCCGCGCGAGTCTATGCTGCGCATCACGGCCGGACGCGATTCCTCGGACACCGCGTTTCTGTCCACGGTGGGCGGCAGCCTGTCATTGAAGAGCCTGAAAGTCACCGCGGTGGTGGCCGACGAGCTGCCGGATGAGGATCCGGCAAAGCTCGTCGTCCTCCGCTAGCCTTCGCGCGGCTGCTTGTGCGCGACGAACACTTGCAGCTTTTCCGTCAGGCGAAGAAGCTCACGCTGCTCCTCGGCTGTCAAAGCCGGAGCCACAAGTTCGGCGATGTCGCGGACGTGCTCCCGCCCGATCTCCTTCTGCAGTTCCTGCCCGGCCGCGGTAAGCCCCAGTAGGATGCCGCGTCCGTCGTCGGGAGCGATGCTGCGCTCCACGAGCCCGCGCTTCTCCAACCGGTCAACCAGCCGGCTCAGGCTGGACTGGCTGAGCAGGACGTGATCGTTGATCTCGTTCAGCCGCAGCTTGCCCGTGGGGCAACGGGAAAGAGTGAACAGGACGTCGTACTCCTTGATGGGCAGTTTCTTGAATGCCTGCCCGGCCTGGAGGCGGCGCATCACCGCCACCTGGGAGCGGAACAAGGACTCCCAGGTTTCGGCGGCGAGGCGCACGGCGGACGAGGTGGGCGCTGTGGTGGTCACGGGGTCCGCCCGGCGGAATCGGTAACCGCCTCGCTGGCCGAGGCGATCACGGATGCTGCCACCCGGGATGCATGGGTGGGTGCGTCAGGCACGTGGGCCGGCTTGCGGTCCTCGAATTCCTTGCGCAGAACGGGCAGGACTTCCTCGCCGAAGAGATCCAGTTGTTCCAGGACGGTCTTGAGCGGGAGGCCCGCATGGTCCACGAGGAACAGCTGGCGCTGGTAGTCGCCGAAGTATTCGCGGAAAGTCAGGGTCTTTTCGATGACTTCCTGCGGACTGCCGACGGTCAGCGGTGTCTGGGACGTGAAGTCCTCGAGCGAGGGCCCGTGGCCGTACACCGGTGCATTGTCGAAGTAGGGGCGGAACTCCTGCACGGCATCCTGGGAATTCTTGCGCATGAAGAACTGCCCGCCGAGGCCGACGATGGCTTGGTCTGCGTTGCCGTGGCCGTAGTGCTCATAGCGCTCGCGGTACAGGCCGATCAGCTGCTGGTAGTGCTCCTTGGGCCAGAAGATGTTGTTGGCGAAGAAGCCGTCGCCGTAGTAGGCGGCAAGTTCCGCGATCTGCGGGCTGCGGATGGAGCCATGCCAGACGAAAGGCGCGACGCCGTCGAGCGGGCGGGGCGTGGAGGTGAAGTTCTGCAGCGGGGTGCGGAACTTGCCGCTCCAGTTGACGGTGTCTTCATCCCAGAGCTTGCGCAGCAGGGAATAGTTCTCGATCGCGAGCTCGATCCCGTCCTGGATGTTCTTGCCGAACCAGGGGTAGACGGGGGCGGTGTTGCCGCGGCCCATGATGAGGTCCACGCGTCCATCCGCCAGGTGCTGGAGCATCGCGAAGTCTTCGGCGATCTTGACGGGATCGTTCGTGGTGATCAGCGTGGTGGACGTTGACAGCGTGATGCGTTCAGTCTGCGCTGCGATGTACGCCAGCGTGGTGGTGGGGGACGATGAGAAGAAGGGGCGGTTGTGGTGCTCGCCGATCGCATAGACGTCCATGCCGATCTCTTCGACCTTCTTGGCGGTCGCCACGGCGGCCTTGATGCGCTCGTTCTCCGTGGGGGTGTGGCCCGTGGTGGGGTCAGTGGTGATGTCGCTGACGCTGAATACGCCGATCTCCATGATGTGCCTTTCTGCCTGCCCGGTTTGGTGTCCGGGCTCTGCCAACAGTCTATCCCAAAATAGATGCATTTGCATGTATCGCTGCCTGCAACAGGGTGAGGCATCATTTTGTTCCCGGTGTGTCGCCCTACTCGGCGGGGCTGGAGGCGGACCGGCGGCCGGAGACTTTGGGAATCATTCCGGTGGTCCAGTCAAGGTGGTCGCCGTCGCCGTGGCCGGCGACCCCGTCCTGCGCGACGTCGGGGCGTTGCGTGAGTGCCTTGAGGAGCGCTTTCTTCTCCCGCCGGCCTTCGACCAGTTTGTAAAGGACGGGCACCAGGACGAGCGTCAACGCCGTGGACGAAACGAGGCCGCCGATGACCACAACCGCCAGCGGCCGGGAAATGAACCCGCCGCCGCCCGTGAGGCCCAAAGCCATGGGTGTCAGGGCGAAGACGGTAGCAAGCGCCGTCATGAGGATCGGGCGTAGCCGCTGCCTGGCTCCGTGGGTGATGGCGTCTGCCACGCTCATTCCGGGGCTGCCATCGTGTGGTTTGCGGTACTGGTTGATGAGGTCGATCAGGACGATCGCATTGGTCACGACGATTCCCACCAACATGAGCATGCCGATCAGGGAAGGCAGTCCCAGCGGAACGCCCGTGACCAGGAGCAGAGCGATGGCGCCCGTCGCCGCAAAAGGCACGGACACGAGCAGGATGAGGGGCTGGATGAGGGACTTGAACGCGGCCACCATGATGACATACACAATGGCGACGGCGGCCAGGAGCGCGAGCCCGAGCTGTCGGAAGGAGTCGGCCTGCTGCGTCGTGGCGCCGCCGATGGTGGCGGTAACGCCTGCCGGGAGCTGCACCGAGGCCAGCCGGTCACTGACTGCCGTGCTGACGGCTCCAAGGTTGGAGCCCGACGGCGTGACGGTCACCTTCGCGCTCCGCTGGCCGTTGCTGCTCGTGATGGAGACCGGGGTGTCAACTTGATCCACGGACGCGATGCTCGACAGCGGAACGGGCCCGGCCGGCGTCGGGAGATTGATGGCCCTGACATCGGAGATGCTGGTGAAGTGCGTGCCTTCGCCGATCTGCACCGGGAAGTCCGTGGTGTCGATACGGACGGTGCCTGCGGGGATCGGGCTGACCGTGGACGCGAGGACCCCGGCGACTTGTTCCTCGTTCAGCCCGGCGGCGACGGCCTTGGCGCGATCTACCTTCACCTGGACTACGGACTGGCTGGCATCCAGGTTGGTGGCTACCTCGGCACTCCCGGGCACGCCGTCCATGGCCTTCGCCACGGCGTCGCTTGCGGTCTTGAGATCCGCCGAGTTGGCGGCGTTGATAGTGATGTCGACGCTGGAAGAGGTGCCCAGCCCGCCTTGCTGTGCACCGACAGTGACCTTCCCGGGAGCCGAGGCACTGGCGAGCCGGGACCGGACCGTGTCCTGCAATTTCTGCTGGTCAGCCTTATCGTCAGTCACCACGGTGAACGTCGAGTTGGAAGCGCCGCTCGAGGTGAGCGCGGCGAATCCCGTTTGGGCGTTGCCTGACGTGACCTGGACGTCCTTGATGCCGTCTATCCCGCGGAGGACCGATTCCACCTGGGCGGCGGCGGCGCCGGTCTGTTCCAAGCTGGTGCCGGCAGGAAGGACCTGCCGGACGGTCATGCTGTTTTGGCCGGAGTTACCCAGCAAGTCGGTAGCGAGTAGGGGAGACATGGCAGCAGTCCCGCCCAAGACCAGCACAGCAGCGACGATCGTGATGACCGGGTGCTTCTGGGACTTGGCCAGGATGGGCAAGTAGCCGCGCTGCAGGCGGCTGCGTTGCTCCGCCTCGTGCGCCTTGGATCGGGCGGCCTCGGCGATACGGGCGTCCTCCGCAGCCGAAGCCGGCGACGGCGACTTGAGGAACCAGTAAGCCAGGACCGGAACGATGGTGAGGGAGACGAGCAACGAGGACAACAGGGCGATGGTCACCGTCAGGGCGAAGGGCCTGAACAGCTCGCCAGCCAGGTTGCCCACAAAGGCGATCGGCAGGAACACGGCAACCGTGGTGAGGGTGGACGCTGTGATGGCGCCGGCAACTTCGCGGATCGAATTGAGGATGGCCCCGAGCTTGTGCTCGCCGTAGCTGAGGTGCCGTTTGATGTTCTCGATCACCACGATCGAGTCATCCACCACGCGGCCGATCGCGATGGTCAACGCGCCGAGGGTGAGGATGTTGAGCGAGTAGTGGGTCGCCGATATTCCGATGAACGTGATCAGGAGCGACAACGGAATGGAGACCGCCGTCACGAGCGTTGAGCGTACGGACATCAGGAACACGAGGATGACCGCTACCGCGAAGCCCAGCCCAAGAAGGCCTTCCGTCGTGAGGTCCTTGATGGACTTTTCGATGTATGGGGCTTGGTCGAACACTGGCGTGAAGTGCGCATTGGAGCCGAGTTCGGCTTCCATCTGGGCAATGGAATCCTTCACGGCGTGCGAAATGGCAACGGTATCGCCGTCGGGCTTTTTCGTGATGGACAGGGCCAGTGTCGGCTTCCCGTTGGTCCGGGTAATCGAGGTTGCGGCGTCGTCCTTGATGCTCACGTCGGCAACGGAGCCGATGGTGGTTCCGACCTTGGCGCCGGTGAGCGGCAAGCCCTTGATGACGTCGAGGGAGTCCACCGGGCTGCCGATTTGCAGGGAAAGGGTCTTGCCCTGGTCCTCGATGGTTCCTGCCGGGACCAGGGTCCCGTTGTTCTTGAGGGCGTTCGTGAGCGACTGGACGGTGGCGCCGCTCGCGGCCATGGCTTGGGCTTTGGGCTGGATCAGGATGTGTTGGGTGGCTCCGCCTGTCACGTCAGCGCTGCGGACCCCGTCCAGTTTCTGGAGCCGGGGAACGCTCAATCGCTGCAGGTCCGTGTTCAGCTCGCTGAGAGGCTTGTCCGAAGACACCGCCAGGTACACGATCGGGAAGTCGCTGATGCTGCCGGCAAAGGATCGGGGCTCGACGTCGGCCGGCAGCACACGCTTGGCGTTGGAGATGGCGCGGTCGATCTGGTTGCGCGCGCGGTCCAGGTTCGAACCGTAGGTGAACACCATGGAGATCTGCGAAACACCGTTCCGCGACGTCGACGTGGTCGATTCCAGGCCCTCGACGCTGTTCAGTGCTGCTTCGAGCGGGCGGCTGAGCTGCTTGTCGACAACTTCCGGCGACGCGCCCGGCATCGCCGTGATCACCGAGATCTGCGGGAACTCGATCGAGGGAATGAGTTCCTGCTTGAGGGACGACATGGTGATCACGCCGAACACCGCCGCGAAGACGGTGATCAGCGCGATCAGTGCCCTGTTCGCCAGTGAAAGCTTTGCCAGACGGAACATTGCACTGTCTCCTGGGATCTACGGTCTGTCTCTTGTCGTGAACCGGCCGCAGCCCGGACGGTTGCTAGTGCTGGACGGCGTCGGCGGGCTCGAGTTGGAGCGAACGGGCAGTGCTCGCTTCCAGCTCGGCCGCGAGGTCGGGATTGTCGTTTAGCTTGACGCCGTAGCCCGGCATCATTTCCTTGAGCTTGGACTGCCAGCCTTTGAAGTTCTTCGGGAAGGACCGCTGGAGCATCTCGATCATGATGGGGACGGCGGTCGAGGCACCGGGGGAGGCGCCGAGCAGTGCTCCGATGGATCCGTCACGGGCCGTGATGACCTCGGTGCCGAACTGCAGCACGCCGCCCTTCTTGGAGTCCTTCTTGATAATCTGAACCCGCTGGCCTGCTGTGATGAGCTCCCAGTTGCCGCCGTCGGCCTGGGGGTAGTACTCGCGAAGGGACTCCACCTTGGCGTCGTGGCGCTTGGCCACTTCCTTGATCAAGTACGCGGTCAAGTCCATGTTGTCCTTGGCCACGGCCAGCATCGGGATGATGTTGCTCGGGCGGATGGACAGCGGAAGGTCAAGGTAGCTGCTCGTCTTGAGGAAGTTGGTGGAGAAGCCGGCGTACGGGCCGAAAAGCAGGGAACGCTTGCCGCCGACGTAGCGGGTATCAAGGTGCGGCACGGACATGGGCGGGGCGCCGACGGAGGCCTGGCCGTACACCTTGGCGCTGTGCTGGCTGGCGATGGCCTCGTCGGTGCAGCGGAAGAACTGTCCGGATACCGGGAAACCGCCGTAGCCCTTGCTTTCCGGGATACCCGATGCCTGGAGCAGGTGGAGTGCTCCGCCGCCCGCGCCGACGAAGACGAACTTGGCGTGGATCCGGCTGTGTTCGCCGGAAGCGGGGTACTTGAGTGAAAGGTCCCAGCCGCCGTCGGAGGCTTTGCTCACATTGGTGACGTCGTGGCCATAGTTGACTTCAACGCCGTTCGCGGCGAGGTAGCCGGTCAGTTCGCGGGTCAAGGCGCCGAAGTCGACGTCGGTGCCTTCAGCGGCGCGGGTGGCGGCAACGCGCTGCTTGGCGTCGCGGCCCTTGACGATCAGCGGAGCCCACTTGGCGATCTGTGCCTGGTCTTCCGTGTATTCCATGCTGCGGAAGAGCGTGTTGGGCTTGAGTGCCTCGTAGCGGGTCTTGAGGAAGTCTGCGTGCTTGTCGCCGATGACGAAGCTCATATGCGGGACGGTGTTGATGAATCCCTTCGGGGAGCCGATCAATTTGTTGTCCACGAGGTGGGACCAGAACTGCCGGGAGAGCTGGAACTGCTCGTTGATGTGGAGGGCCTTGGACGGGTCTACCGAGCCGTCCTTGGCTGCGGGCGAGTAATTAAGCTCACAGAGCGCTGCGTGCCCGGTTCCCGCGTTGTTCCACGGTCCGGAGCTTTCCAGGCCGGCTTCGTCGAGTCGCTCAAAAAGGGAGATGGTCCAGCTGGGTTCGAGTTGCTTGATGAACGCCCCCAGGGTTGCGCTCATGATCCCGCCCCCAATAAGGACGACGTCAGCGTGGTGTGTCTTGGAAATGAAGGTCACGATCTATCTCCGATAGCGGCGGCACTGGCTGTCACAGAATATCCCCGCGTGGGCACATAACTGAAATTGCGGCAGGACGTCAAGACTTCAGGCGAACGTTTGTAAAAACTTCGTTTAAGACAGGCGATGCCGGGTACTTCTCGACGCGGTCGGAAAGGGCCAAAGCCGAGATCGGGAAGGCGATGGGTACCGCCGGGACGGTGGCAGCGATCTGCGCATTGATGGTCTGGTACTGCGAGTTGCG
Organism: Arthrobacter sp. FW306-1B-G06A; assembly: GCF_058781765.1. Lineage (NCBI taxonomy): Bacteria > Bacillati > Actinomycetota > Actinomycetes > Micrococcales > Micrococcaceae > Arthrobacter > Arthrobacter sp. FW306-1B-G06A. The sequence continues at coordinate 12,881 of NZ_JBYSXB010000016.1, forward strand.
GTCAGCGCCGTCGGGGAGTCCCCGGGCCCGGTCGATCTTTGAGAAGACTTGGGGATCGCTGTAGCCGAACTCACCGTTGTTTTCACCGAAGAGGGTTCCAACGAAGTTGTCCGGGTCCGAGTAGGCGCCATTCCAGCCGAGCAAATGCAGCGCATGGTCACCGGGTGATTGGACCTTCTGGAGGTAGCCGTCGTCCCAGTTCACGGGCACCGGCTTGATGTTCAGTCCGATGGCGGTGAGCTCCGCGCTGATCTCCGCGTAGATCTTCTCCGGAGTGGGAAGGTAGGCGCGCGTGACATTGAGTGGGTAGTAGAACTTGAGCTCCTCGCCTTTGTAGCCCGACTTGGCGAGGAGTTGCTTGGCCTTGTCCGGGTCGTATCCCAAGGACGGTGCGTTGTTGTTGAAGCCGCTCAGCTTGGGGGGAACAAACTGGGTCGCAGGTGAGGTGTTGTCGATGAAGAACTTGTGGATAAGGGTGTCTTTGTCGATGGCCATCTCTATTGCCTGCCGCACGCCAAGGTTCTGGAGGGGCGCCACGGACTCGTTCATCCCCAGGTACATCACGGAGAACGGATCCCGTTGGACGATTTGCATGCCCTTCTTGACCAGTTGGTCAAAGGTGCCGGCGGTAACAAGGTCGTATCCGTCGATGGTTCCAGCGAGCAAGGCCTGGAGCCGGGCCTGCGGATAGTCGAACGGAATGAAGTTGACCGTGGCTATCTCTCCCCGGTCGCCCCAGTAGCCCTTGTAGCTGGTCAGCGTAATGCGGTCCTGGCTCCAGGAGGAGAAAACGTAAGGTCCCGTGCCCACGGGGTGGGAGGCATAGGCTGACGCCGGCTGGCCTGACAGCTTCTTGTCCAGGACGTCGGCCTTGCCGTCGGCCATTGCTTTCGGGGAGGACATCGCGAACGCCGGCAGGGTCAAAGCCTGAAGGAAGCCTGTGAAGGGCTTGGCCAGGTTGATTTGGACGTGATCGGGGGAGATGACCTTGCAGTTCTTGAAGAGCGAAAGCGAAGCGTCGTCCGCGAAGGATTTGAAGACGCTCTTGAACGCGATGCCCGGTGCCTGCTGACGCACGGTCGCCGGGAAATTGAACCAACGGTTGAAGTTGCTGCAGACGGCGGCGGCGTCAAAGACGGTGCCATCGTGGAAGGTGACTTTCGACCGCAACGTGAAGTCGTAGCTGAGTCCGTCGTTCCCTTGTGACCAAGAGGTGGCAAGCAGGGGAGTTGGTTGGCCAGTGGACGCGTCGACCCCCACAAGGCCTTCCATCACTTGCCGGGTCACGCGATAGGACTCGGAGTCGTTCGTCACGGCGGGATCGAGCCCAAGCGGCATCGACGGGGTGCCGAAGTTGAAGGTCTTGCTCGGCTCTGCCTTGGTGCTGCCCGCGGCCGAGGCTGACGGTGCCGGTCCAGGACTTACCGTGCACGAGGTCAAGGCCAGGGCCAGAAGGCCTGCGCCGATTTGTAGCGTGACTCGGCGAAGCTTGCTGCTTACCACTCTTGTCCCCTCAAGGCAGTTGGACGGGCTTGGGGCCCGCGGCAGCCGGACCGCGGTCCAGTCTAGTTCAGGGCCCTGAGTCCCGGCTGGAAACTGGAAGTGCCCCGGCCAAGGACCGGGGCACTTCCTGAATGTGCGCAAGGGGGGACTTGAACCCCCACGCCCGAAGGCACAGGAACCTAAATCCTGCGTGTCTGCCAATTTCACCACTCGCGCTGGTGTTGGTCTCCGGACCGGGATTCAGGGATTCCCGCCCCGGTCTTCTACCGGCCTCCATTGTACCCGCGGTTTCGCGCCACCCATTCCAGCCGCGCCTATGCGGCGATGCGGTGGCTAATTGTCGAGTTTGAGGTCCCTGCGGAGTTTGGCGACATGGCCGGTGGCCCGCACGTTGTACTGGGCCAAGGCCACCTTGCCGTCGGGGTCCACCACGATCGTAGAGCGGATCAGCCCTTGGTAGGTGCGCCCGTAGTTCTTCTTTTCGCCCCACGCCGCATAGGCCTCAGCCACATGGTGCCCCTCGTCGGACAGCAGCGGGAAGGTCAATGATTCTTCGGCCACAAACTTCTCCAGATCCTTCACGGTGTCCGGAGAGATGCCAAGAACCTCGTAACCGGCGGCCTGGAGGGTTGCGAGGGAATCGCGGAAGTCGCAGGCCTGCTTGGCGCATGCCGGGGTGGAAGCCGCGGGGTAGAAGTAGATGACTGTATTGCGGCCACGGTGCGACGCCAGGCTGACCTCGCGGCCCGCGTGGTCCTTGAGGGTGAAGTCCGGGGCAATGTCGCCTGGAATGAGTCGTTCAGCCATTTGTGCTCCTTGCTAGCGTTCGCGATCACTCAGCTTAGTGATCGGCTGGCCGCTTCACGAATTGAACCCCGGTCCTGCTCCGCGCGCAGCGGTCTATATACTGGCCCTTATGCCTGATATGGAACGGTGGCCCACTGGGCGCCTGCTCTCCACGGCCGCGCGACTCGTGGAGCATGCCTGGAACGAGAAACTGCGCGGTATGGACCTGACCCATGCCGGGGTCATTGTCATGGAAGTACTTGCCGTCAACGGACCGACAACCCAGTCGATGCTCGCACAGATCGTCCGGGTTCAGGCGCAGACAATGGGGAAGACGCTCACCAGGCTGGAGGCACACGGCCACGTCAGCCGTGCACGCAGCGTGTCCGACCGCCGTAGCCAAGTGGTCAGTTTGACCGAGGCGGGGGAGCGCACCCTCGGACTCGCCACGCAGCTGGAACGCGAAGTGCTTGCACCCGTGCCCGTGGACACCGCCAAACTGCGGCGGGAGCTCCAGTCGCTTGTACGCGAACTGGCAAACACTCATTCCTCGGCAGTCGTGAACGACATTGTGGCCGCAGCGGATTCAGCTGTGGCGCCGGGCGAGCCCTCCAACTAGGCCTCCGCAGGTCCGGGCGGAAGCGGCTCCGGGCCGAGTCCGGGGGAAAATAAAAAAGATCCCTGGACGGCCATTCAGCCATCCAGGGATCTTCCCTTTGGTGCACCCCCCGGGACTTGAACCCGGAACCCATTGATTAAGAGTCAATTGCTCTGCCAATTGAGCTAGAGGTGCATTTGTCGATTTCGATCGGCTGAGGGCTTTTCTTCCCTCGTTGATCTCCGCAACGACATGTAACTCTACACGACACTTGCCGAAGTGTGAAATCGGCCCGGGCCTCCTGCGCGTCACTGGCGGGGAGGCTTCAGGAGCAGTGCAAAGTCGGGGTTTTGGTTGTTGCTGAGGACCCACAGTGTGCCGTCCGGCGCTAGCGAAACGTCCCTCAGCCGTCCGTACTGGGCCGTGAGGTACGCCACGGGATTCCCCGCGGTTTCTCCGCGCAGCGGTACGGTCCACAAACGCTGACCGCGCAGCGCGCACGTGAACGCCGTTCCGTTCACGATTTCCAGACCGCTCGGTGAGGCATCCGCCGTCGACGGCCAGACCACCTTGGCGTCGATGTAACCGGCGCGGCCGGGCGCACCGGTCACTTGTGGCCAACCGTAGTTGCCGCCCGCTTCGATGAGGTTGAGTTCGTCGTTGACGTCGGGTCCGAATTCACTCGCCCACAGCCTGCCGTCACTGTTCCAAGCCAAACCCTGCACATTGCGGTGTCCGTAGCTGTAAACGGGATTGCCGAACGGGTTGCCCGGTGCCGGCTTTCCCTCGGGGGTAAGCCGCAGGATCTTCCCGCCAAGCGCAATGCGGTCCTGTGCTTGCTCCGGGTGCTGCGCGTCTCCCGTGCCGACGTAGAGGAACCCGTCGGGACCGAAGCGGATGCGCCCGCCGTTGTGGGTGCCGGCTTTGGGAATGCCGGTGAAGATGACTTCGGGTGTGCCGAGGCTCAACCGCCCGTCTGCGGCCTGCTCCAGCCGGATGCGCGAAATCCGGTTGTCCGATTCAGCGGTGAAGTAGGCATAGAGCAGGCGGTCGCTGGCGAACGTCGGGGAGAGCGCCAGCCCCAGCAGCCCGCCTTCGCCCCCGGGTACGACGCCGGGAACCTCGCCTACCGTCGTGGCCCGATCGTTCCGGACCGATTTGATCAGCTTGGTGTCGCGTTCGGAGATGACGGCAGTACCGTCGTCGAGGAACACGATCGACCACGGAATTGTCAGATTCAGGTCAAGCTTCCGAATTAACTCGGGTCCGTTGCCTTGGGTAGGCCCCGGTCCGGGGGCACTCCCTGTACAGGCGCTCAGCAACAGGGCCACGAGGCAGGCCACCGCTACGGGAGCCCGGACGAGCCCAAGGCGGGACCGGAAGAGGCTCCCGGATCCCGCCTTTGCCTGGTTCATTGCTTGGGTCCTGGTTGCAGGGCTGCTTGCCGCCCTGGGTCAGCTCCTTGGGGCTCTCAGCGGCGGTTCCTGCGAGGAGGTCGGAAGCCGGCTGCCTCGGCGTGGGCGCTGGAAATAAACCAGACGTCGGCCTTGACCTCGTCGTACGACGGGCTGTCTTCATCGTGATAGGTCATGGTGTCCGCGTTGCCTTTGACGGTGTAGCCATCAGGGCCACTCCCGTCAGCGTCGGCCGCGGCGGAGCCTTCGCCATACGGCTGCTCGGCTGCGAGATGCCCGCCCAGCGGCGATGCGGCTGCGGAATCCTGGGCCACGGTGGTTGACTCAACCGGCGAAGGTGCCGCGTCGGGATTTTCGGCCCGGTCTTCCTGCGCCCCTTCGGCTGCAGTGTCGACTGCCTCCGCCGCGGCGGATTCCGCGCCGGGAAGCGTCGGTGCATGGGCGTCCGTGTATTCGCGGTGGTGGATCGGGGCGGGAGCCACTGGTGCGCTGCCTTCGCTCCAGGTCGCTTCCCATTCGGCGCTGTCGGCCAACTGTTCGGGGGTGGCTGGTTCCGAGCCCGACGACGCCGGAACGCCGGCAGCCGCGGGAACGGACGGCCCGGCGTCGGCCGCGGTAACGTCGTCGGCCGTCACGCCCCCTTCAAGTTCCGGCTCGGCAGCCAGCGGTGCGGCGGTCTCTGAGGCCGTAGCCTCGGAAACCGCGTCCTCGGACAGTACGGGTTCCGAGAGCGTGGGCTCCTCGAACACGGGCTCCACCACCGAGGGGCCGGCCGCTGACGATTCTTCTTCCGGGGCGGCCATGCCGGTTTCGAGGGGAGGGCCGGGGCGCTCCCAGTCGTCGACGTCGACGCCGCCTGCCTCAGTTTCGGCTTCCGGCTCCGGCTCGGGTGCGGCTGCGCGCGACTCGGCTAGCTCTTGATCTGCGGTCGCGGTTGCGGCGACCAAGGGGGCGGAGCCTGTCAATGCGGCTGCTGTGACGTCCATTTGTGGTGACGAGGCGGCCTGCGACGGCGAAGCCCCGGAGCCCGAAGAAGACTTCGCGCTATTGCGGCTCAGGAGCCACCAAACAATCGCGACGATCAACACGATGACGATGACCCAGATCAACCAATCCATGGGAGGAGCCCTTCTGTCTGTTCAATTGGCGCATGTCTGTTCGAGTGGCGCAGCTGTCGTGATTTGACGTTACGTCCGTGTCACGGGGCTGTCTAGGTTAGTCAATCGATTCGCGGCCCTTCAGCGCATCAGCGATCCTGTCGGATGGGCCAGCAGCCGACAATGAGGCCCATGTCTCACATAGCGAGACGACTGTCCATTATTTGAATGAAATATTGGCTGAAATAGTGCCAAATTCGCCTTAACCCGCCGATCATGTTCGTTGGCCACAGCCCAAGAGTCATAGACTCGTGCCCATGAGTGACCACACCCCAATTGCGACAGACAACCAGCCGGACATCAAGCCACGCAGCCGGGTCGTAACGGACGGCATCCATGCCGCCCCCGCGCGAGGCATGTTCCGGGCCGTAGGCATGGGCGATGATGACTTCGCCAAGCCCCAGATCGGCGTCGCGAGCTCGTGGAACGAAATTACCCCCTGCAACCTCTCGCTGAACCGACTCGCCCAGGGCGCCAAGGAAGGCGTTCACGCCGGCGGTGGTTTCCCCATGCAGTTCGGCACCATTTCCGTTTCGGACGGCATTTCCATGGGCCACGAGGGCATGCACTTTTCCCTTGTTTCGCGTGAAGTCATTGCAGACTCCGTGGAAACGGTCATGCAGGCCGAGCGGATCGACGGCTCCGTTTTGCTGGCCGGTTGCGACAAATCCCTCCCGGGCATGCTGATGGCAGCCGCCCGCCTGGACCTCGCCAGCGTCTTCCTCTACGCCGGTTCCATCATGCCGGGCTGGGTCAAGCTTGAGGACGGATCGGAGAAGGAAGTCACCCTCATTGACGCCTTCGAAGCCGTGGGCGCCTGCGCTGCAGGCAAGATGAGCAAGGGCGACCTGGACCGCATCGAACGCGCGATCTGTCCTGGTGAAGGCGCCTGCGGCGGTATGTACACGGCCAACACCATGGCGTGCATCGGTGAAGCCCTCGGCATGTCCCTGCCGGGCTCGGCTGCCCCGCCCTCGGCTGACCGCCGTCGTGATGACTTTGCCCGCAAGTCCGGCGAGGCAGTGGTCAACCTGCTTCGCCTCGGCATCACCGCGCGGGACATCATGACCAAGAAGGCGTTCGAGAACGCCATCGCCGTCACCATGGCCTTCGGCGGCTCCACCAACGCTGTCCTGCACCTGCTCGCGATCGCCCGGGAAGCCGAGGTCGAACTGACCCTGGACGACTTCAACCGCATCGGCGACAAGATCCCGCACCTGGGCGACCTCAAGCCCTTCGGCCGCTACGTCATGACCGACGTCGACAAGATCGGCGGCGTGCCGGTCATCATGAAGGCGCTGCTCGACGCCGGCCTGCTGCACGGCGACTGCCTGACGGTCACGGGCAAGACCCTTGCCGAAAACCTGGCCTCCATCAACCCGCCGGACCTCGACGGCAAGATCCTGCGCGCCCTGGACAACCCGATCCACAAGACCGGCGGCATCACCATCCTGCACGGTTCCATGGCCCCGGAAGGCGCCGTCGTGAAGAGCGCCGGCTTCGACGCCGACGTCTTCGAAGGGACCGCGCGCGTGTTCGAACGCGAGCAGGGTGCCCTCGACGCCTTGGACAAGGGCGAGATCAAGGCCGGGGACGTCGTCGTGATCCGTTACGAAGGTCCCAAGGGCGGCCCGGGCATGCGTGAGATGCTCGCCATCACCGGCGCCATCAAGGGCGCGGGCCTTGGCAAGGACGTGCTCCTGCTGACCGACGGCCGCTTCTCGGGCGGTACCACCGGTCTCTGCATCGGGCACGTTGCGCCTGAAGCCGTCGACGGCGGACCCATCGCCTTCGTCAAGGACGGCGACAAGATCCGCGTGGACATCGCTGCCCGTTCGTTCGACCTCCTGGTGGACGAAGCCGAGCTCGAGTCCCGCAAGATCGGCTGGGAGCCCCTCCCGGCCAAGTTCACCAAGGGCGTCCTCGCGAAGTACGCCAAGCTGGTGCACAGCGCCTCCACAGGCGCCTACTGCGGCTGAAGCTAAGTACCCCATGCCTCCAGCGGTGACAAGGCCGCTGGAGGCGGCAGGGCTTAATAAGGGCTGGTCCGAGGGGCCCCGGCCGGACGGCGTTCACGCCGGAGGGTTGGGGTAGGACCAGTCCGTGGACAATGAGGTCCACATAGTGAGATGACATCTTCATCGTTTGACACCTATCTCACTAAGAGGGAACACTGAACGCATGATCGCATTCGTTACTGTCGGCGCCACCGTGGGCACTGTCGTACTTACCAAGCGCGTGGCCTCCTAGCCCGACTGGTAACGAACCGTCACGCGCAACCCCTCGAAGAGCCGCAAGGCTGAGGGGTTTTTTTATTTCCCGCAGGGGACGGCGCATTGAGCAAGAACCAGCATGAACGCAGTACCCACGCAGTAACTTTCACTAATTGAAGATCCCCAAAGGAAGAGTCCGATGAGCAAAGGATCGCCGATCAGCCCCTCGCTGATGGCTGCAAAGTCCGCTGGAGCCCCCAAGGCTCCGGAAAAGGTCGACCGTCCGGCTGACGCCGTCGTCGACAATGCTGCAACTCTCTCTCCTGTACTCGGGCCGAACAACGTTGTACCCCCAACGGTGATGACCGGCTCGGAAGCTATTGTCCGCTCGCTCGAAGAACTCGGCGTGGACGATATTTTTGGTTTGCCCGGTGGCGCGATCCTCCCCACCTATGACCCTTTGATGGCCTCCAAGATGAATCACGTCCTGGTCCGTCACGAACAGGGAGCCGGCCACGCAGCGCAAGGCTACGCCATGGTTACCGGACGGGTCGGCGTCTGCATCGCCACCTCGGGCCCCGGTGCCACCAACCTCGTTACCGCCATCATGGATGCCCACATGGACTCCGTGCCCCTCGTGGCCATTACCGGCCAGGTATCGGCTTCCGTCATCGGCACTGATGCCTTCCAGGAAGCGGACATCGTCGGCATCACCATGCCGATCACCAAGCATTCCTTCCTGGTGACGGATCCCAATGACATTCCGCACGTCATGGCCGAGGCTTTCTACCTTGCGAGCACCGGTCGTCCCGGTCCCGTATTGGTGGATATCGCCAAAAATGCCCAGCAGGGCACCATGACCTTCTCCTGGCCGCCCAAGATCGATTTGCCGGGTTATCGTCCGGTGGTCCGCGGGCACAACAAGCAGGTCCGCGAAGCCGCCCGGCTGATCGCTGCGGCAAGCAAGCCTGTCCTGTATGTCGGCGGCGGAGTGGTCAAGGCCCACGCATCGGCCGAACTGCGCGAGCTCGCGGAACTCACCGGCGCTCCCGTGGTGACAACGCTCATGGCCCGCGGCGCGTTCCCGGATTCCCACCCCCTGCACGTCGGCATGCCCGGCATGCACGGCACGGTTTCCGCGGTTACCGCACTGCAGCAGTCCGATCTGTTGATCACCCTTGGTGCGCGCTTCGATGACCGCGTGACGGGTGTGCTCAGCACGTTCGCTCCGCACGCAAAGATCATCCACGCGGACATCGACCCCGCGGAGATCTCCAAGAACCGTACGGCCGACGTTCCGATCGTGGGCTCCGTCAAGGAGATCATTCCGGAACTGAGCGAGGCTGTCCGCAACGCTTTCGAGCAATCCGGCACCCCGGACCTCGACGGTTGGTGGGCGTTCCTCAACAACCTCCGCGACACCTACCCCCTTGGCTGGACCGAGCCGGAAGACGGACTCAGCGCCCCCCAGCGGGTCATCGAACGCATTGGTGCGCTCACGGGTCCGGAAGGCATCTACGTTGCAGGCGTTGGCCAGCACCAGATGTGGGCCGCCCAGTTCATCAAGTACGAGCGTCCCCACGCCTGGCTCAACTCGGGTGGAGCCGGGACCATGGGTTATGCCGTGCCGGCAGCCATGGGCGCCAAGGTCGGCGAACCCGACCGCGTGGTCTGGGCGATCGACGGCGACGGCTGCTTCCAGATGACCAACCAGGAACTGGCCACCTGCGCCATCAACAAGATTCCCATCAAGGTTGCCATCATCAACAACTCCTCGCTGGGCATGGTGCGCCAGTGGCAGACCCTCTTCTATGAAGGCCGCTACTCCAACACCGACCTGAACACCGGCCACGACACCGTCCGTATCCCGGACTTCGTCAAGCTGGCGGACGCCTACGGCTGTGCCGCGTTCCGCTGCGAGCGGGACGAGGACATCGACGCAACCATCCAGAAGGCCTTGGAAATCAATGACCGTCCCGTGGTCATCGACTTCGTGGTCAGCCCGAACTCCATGGTGTGGCCGATGGTCCCCTCCGGAGTCTCTAACGACCAGATCCAGGTTGCCCGCAACATGACCCCGGAATGGGAAGAGGAGGACTAGCCATGAGCCGCCACACATTGTCCGTTCTGGTCGAAGACAAGCCCGGCGTGCTGACCCGCGTGGCCAGCCTCTTCGCCCGGCGGGCCTTCAACATCAACTCCCTGGCCGTCGGCCCCACCGAGGTATCCGGGATTTCCCGGATGACCGTCGTCGTCGACGCCGATGGCGACCTCATCGAGCAGGTCACCAAACAGCTCAACAAACTGATCAACGTGATCAAGATTGTGGAGCTGACTTCAGAATCTTCCGTGCAACGTGACCACATCCTGGTCAAGGTACGTGCGGATGCCGCGACACGCCTGCAGGTCACCCAAGCTGCAGACTTGTTCCGTGCCTCAGTGGTTGACGTTTCCACAGACTCGGTGGTCATCGAGGCAACCGGTACCCCGGAAAAGCTTGCAGCGCTGCTTTCAGTGCTCGAGCCGTTCGGCATCCGCGAAATAGTGCAGTCCGGCACCTTGGCCGTTGGGCGGGGATCCCGCTCCATGAGTGACAGGGCGTTGCGCAGCGCTTAGGCACTGTCCTAGTACCGCGTAGTAGCCCGATACCGAACCACAGACAATATCTACAAAACCACTCAAGAGGAGTTACGCAAGTGACTGAAATGTTCTACGACGACGACGCAGACCTGTCGATCATCCAGGGTCGCAAGGTTGCCATTGTCGGCTACGGTTCCCAGGGCCACGCCCACGCGCTGAACCTGCGCGACTCCGGCGTCGAGGTTGTCATCGCGCTCAAGGAAGGCTCGAAGTCGATCGCAAAGGCCGAGGACGCAGGCTTCACGGTCAAGAACGTTGCCGACGCCGCCGAATGGGCCGACGTCATCATGATCCTGGCACCGGACCAGCACCAGCGCGCGATCTACAACGACTCCATCAAAGACAAGCTGACCGCCGGCAAGGCCCTTGCCTTCGCCCACGGCTTCAACATCCGCTTCGGCTACATCGAGGCGCCCGAGGGCGTTGACGTCATCCTGATCGCCCCGAAGGCTCCGGGCCACACCGTGCGCCGCGAGTTCGAAGCCGGACGAGGTATCCCGGACATCATCGCCGTCGAGCAGGACGCTTCCGGTTCCGCTTGGGACCTGGCCAAGTCCTACGCGAAGGCGATCGGCGGCACCCGCGCCGGCGTCATCAAGACCACCTTCACCGAAGAGACCGAAACCGACCTCTTCGGCGAGCAGGCTGTCCTCTGCGGCGGCGTCTCCCAGCTGATCCAGTACGGCTTCGAGACCCTGACCGAAGCCGGCTACCAGCCGCAGATCGCCTACTTCGAGGTTCTTCACGAGCTCAAGCTCATCGTTGACCTCATGTGGGAGGGCGGCATCGCCAAGCAGCGCTGGAGCGTTTCCGACACCGCAGAGTACGGCGACTACGTCTCCGGCCCGCGCGTCATCGACCCCCGCGTCAAGGAAAACATGGCCGGTGTCCTCGCGGACATCCAGTCCGGTGCCTTCGCCAAGCGTTTCATCGACGACCAGGACAACGGCGCAGTCGAGTTCAAGGAGCTGCGTGCCAAGGCAGAGCAGCACCCGATCGAGGGGGTCGGCCGCGAGCTGCGTTCCTTGTTCTCCTGGCAGCAGCAGGACGAGGACTACGTCGAAGGCTCCGCGGCCCGCTAGTCAAGGCACCCGTTGAAGCCGCGGCAGGAGCCGTAGCAATTCAACACAGAACGCCGTTCGGGATAGGCTCGAAATGAAGCCGCCCGGCATGGAGGCCGGACCCGGTATACCGGGTCCGGCCTTCGTCGTCAAAGAATCGTTTCACCAAAACCCCACCTGAAAAAGAGAGCTAAAGAGGTCACCGGTGACTAGCACCAAGCCAGTAGTACTCCTCGCTGAGGAACTTTCGCCCGCCACGATCGAGGCCCTTGGTCCGGACTTCGAGATCCGCCAAACCGACGGCGCGGACCGCTCCCAGCTGCTCTCCGCAATCGTCGACGTCGACGCCATCCTCGTGCGTTCAGCCACCCAGGTGGACGCCGAGGCAATTGCCGCAGCCAAGAACCTCAAAATCATCGCGCGTGCCGGCGTCGGCCTGGACAACGTGGACATCAAGGCCGCTACCCAGGCCGGCGTCATGGTGGTCAACGCCCCGACGTCGAACATTGTGTCCGCTGCCGAGCTGACGGTCGGCCACATCCTCAGCCTTGCCCGCCACATCCCCCAGGCCAGTTCCGCCCTGAAGGGCGGCGAGTGGAAGCGCTCCAAGTACACCGGCATCGAACTCTTCGAGAAGAAGATCGGCATCATCGGCCTCGGACGCATCGGAGCGCTCGTGGCCGCCCGCCTGCAGGGCTTCGAGACCGAGATCCTCGCCTACGACCCCTACATCACCTCCGCGCGCGCCGCTCAGCTCGGCGTCAAGCTCGTCACCCTGGACGAACTGTTGGAGAAGTCCGACTTCATCACCATCCACATGCCCAAAACCCCGGAAACGGTGGGCATGTTGGGCGCCGATGCCTTCAAGAAGATGAAGGAAACGGCCTACGTTGTCAACGTCGCCCGCGGCGGCCTGATCGACGAAGAAGCCCTCCACGAGGCTTTGGAAGACGGCCAGATCGCCGGCGCAGGCATCGACGTTTTCGTCAAGGAGCCGAGCACCGACCTTCCGTTCTTCGGCATGGACAATGTCATCGTGACGCCCCACCTGGGTGCCTCCACGGACGAAGCCCAGGAAAAAGCCGGCGTCTCCGTGGCGAAGTCCGTGCGCCTCGCCCTCGCCGGCGAACTCGTCCCGGATGCAGTCAACGTGGCCGGTGGCGTGATCGCTTCCGACGTCCGCCCCGGAATCCCGCTGATCGAGAAGCTCGGCCGGATCTTCACGGCCCTGACCCACGCATCCCTGACGCAGATCGACGTCGAGGTCGCGGGCGAAATCTCCAGCCTGGACGTGAAGGTCCTCGAACTGGCGGCGCTCAAGGGCGTGTTCGCCGACGTCGTGACCGAGCAGGTCTCCTACGTCAACGCACCCGTCATCGCCGAGCAGCGCGGCATCAACACCCGCCTGATCACGACGCCGGAAGCCGAGGACTACCGCAACGTCCTGACCATCCGCGGGGCACTCAGCGACGGATCGCAGATTTCCGTGGCCGGAACGCTCACCGGACCCAAGCAGGTCCAGAAGCTCGTGGGCGTCAACGGTTACGACGTCGAAATCCCGATCAGCGAGCACCTCGTGGTTGTTTCCTACGCGGACCGTCCCGGTGTCATCGGCACCATCGGCCACATCCTGGGCATGAACAACATCAATATCGGTGGCATGCAGGTGGCCCGCCAGAGCGAAGGCGGCCAGGTCCTGGCGCTGCTCACGATCGACACTTCGGTGCCGCAGCAGGTCCTTGAAGCCATCAAGGCCGGCATCGGCGCCGACATGGTTCGTGAAGTGGATCTGGAGGACTAGCATCCTCACCGTTTGAGCTAGAAAAGTGTGCCGCACTTCACATCGGCCACATATCATTGGCCGGTCTGCCTACAATGGCTTGGTCCGAAATTCGGAACCGGCGGCAGGCCGGCCAATAACTTTTGCACACACCCGGTGGATTCCTATTGCCTCGGCATGGTTCCAGGGACAGCAGTGTGCACACCCGCAATCCAGGACTCAGGGAGCCCTATGAACGCCGTCCAGAGGTTCATCAGAAGCCGTGTGCTTCTGTTGACCGCGGCCATTTTGATCGTCGCCATGTGTTTGTCCGTATTCATCCAGAGCCAGTCGCAGGCCGCGCTGAACCGGACAGTGGATGAGAACTCACGCGGCCTGTACGACATCCTGGTCCAGGCCAAGTCCGCGAATACAAAGGACGGCGGGGCGCTCCTCCAGCCGGACATCGCGAACGGCCAGGGCGGCATCAGCTTCCCGCAACTCGAGAAGATCCGTGGGCTGAGCGGCGCGTCGGTCGCGGCGCCCATCAGCCTCGTTTCCCGGGTAACGCAGAACCTGGAAACCCCGCGTCTCGACGCGATGGATTACCTTGGCTACAACGCGGGACTGGCTGGTGGAGCCACCGCGGGAGATCCGACCGGAACGGACTCCAAGAGCTGGCCCGCACCGGAATCCGTGCTTCCCGCGAAGCCCAAGAAGTACCGCCTGACCGCCACCGCCGTGAGCTCCGACGGAGTGTCCCAGCAAACCCTCTTCCAGACCAGCGCCGAAGGCACCCTCGGCAAGGGGCAGGTTGTTGAGCAGCAGACTGCCGGAGGCAAGAGCATCCGCATCGCCGGACCCGCGGGGGAGACCGGCATCAAGTTCCCCGCTCCCGCCGGCGGCTCGGAACACAACCTCTTCAACCTTTCCGTAGCGCTGCCCATGGCTCCGCAGGTCACCGAGTCGGTCGTCGCCGTCGATCCGACCGCCGAGCGCGCGCTCTTGGGCTCCGCCGGAGACTTCCTCGCACCGCTGCAAAAGGCGCCGCCGGCCGACACCCGCAACGCCGGCGCAATCGGCCGCTACTTCGAACAGCTCTTCGCCAAGAGCCCTACGCAGCAGGAACTCGAACAAGGCCCGGATTTCATGGGCGTCAAGCTCAAATACTGGGCACCCCTCATGACCCAGTACCAGCAGGCAAAGCTCTCCGGCCAGATCACGGATGCCTCACAGGCCATTCCTTTGATCGTCCGGCAGGGAACCTCGCTGGATCTGAAGTACTCGGTCCAAATCCAGGAAATCGATGATTCGGGCAAGGTCGTCAACGACGTCGGCACTGTCTCGCGCTCTTTGGACAAGGACTACCTGCCCTTCGTGTCAAAGTCGCCGTTCGCCCTGTCATGGCCAGGATCCACGGACCACAGCCAGCTGCTCGGTAATATGGGCAACTTCAGCCAAGGCCTGTACCAGCCAGCCCAGTGGAGCACGGACTTCGCCGCGGCACCCAAGTACAAGGACGGCGAAACTTCCGCGAACGGCGCCGTCGGCAAGTCCGCCACGCCGGGAGACTGGGTGACCGTCAACAAGCTGCCCGAGAAGTCGGCCTTCGGGGCGATGGTCGACCAGAGCCAGCGCAAGCCGGTCGATGAGCGCTCGTACCGGGAGAACCTTGCCACGGGATCGAAGCCCGCTACGCCGCTGCCGATGGTCTACGGGACGTTTGATCCGGCCCAGATCCAGAAAGCAGCGGGCGACGTCAACAAGCTGCCCTTGGGTGGCTACGACCCGGCCCCGATGACGCTCCAGAAGGACGCTTCGGGAAATGACACCGCAGCCAAGGGCCTCAAGCCTTCGCTGAGCGCCACCGGCCTGGTCAGCCAGTCTGCCGGTGCCATCACCGACTACTACGGCCTTGCCGCAGCGCGTGGTTACGATTCCAACGCCAACGTGATCGACGCCGTCAGGGTCCGCGCCAGCGCGCCAGGCAACTGGAAGCAGGCCCAACCGGAGGTCGACAAGCTCGCGGCCCAGATCCGCGACATGGGTCTCCAAGCCACAGTGGTGGCCGGCTCCGCGCGCGAAGACGCCAACATCTTCGTCCCGGGATACTCCAAGGACGACGCCGGCAAGGAATCCGCGCTGGGTACCGTCCAGCAGTCGTGGGTCCGGCAGGATGCTGCCGACGCCGTTTCCGGCTCCCTGACCGGCACCAACATCACCCTCCTCTTCCTGACGCTGTGCGGGGCCACCCTCCTGACCGGCGCTTCAACCGTGAGCTATATCCGCCAGCGACGCAGCGAGGCAGGGATCCTCCGCGCCATGGGCTGGACCCAAAGGAAGATCCGAAGTTGGGTCCTCGAAGAGTTCGGTATAGGTGCGGGGATCGTTGCCGTGGCAGGCATTGCGCTAAGCCTTCTGAGCTGGAACCTGGCCACGGTCATTGTTTCGGCGTCCGTGTTGCTCATTTACTGTGCCGCCGCCTACATCGCGGCCCAGCAATTGCGGCACCGCGACATCGTTGACCAGGAACCCCAACACGACGAACGCCTGATCCCGGTGGATTCACCGCTCACGTTCGCGTACCGCCAACTGGTTACCCACCGTTTCAGCTCAGTGGCCCTGGCCGTTGCCGTGGGCGTGTTCGGCGCTGCCGTGGGCGCGCTGATCGCGTTGCTCATTGACATCCCGCGCGCAGCTGGAGCCAGTGCCCTCAGCGGGCTCGCCTCCGCCACGATCGCCTTGCCGAGCGTCATCCTGGCGGTGAGCGGGGTGCTCGTTGGCCTCGTACTGACCTTGGTCACCGGTCGCTTCGAACTCCAGGCCAGGCGCGAACAGCTCGGCACGCTCCGGGCCATGGGCTGGAACCCGGACATGCTGGGACAGGTCCGTTTCTTCGAAAATGCCTTGGTCGGAGCAGTGGCGCTGATCCTCGGCGTCGTGGGGGCGCTGGGCCTGGGCCTGTTGCTCGCTCCTTATGCCGCACTTTGGGCCGCTTTGGCCGGAGTGGTGGCCGTAATTTGCTGGATTCCCATTGCAACGAAAGTGGTCAAATGACTGACAACCTCGAACCCGATCTGACCGCGACCACGGAATCCACCGACGAGTCGTTCCAGACCCGCGCCAACACCATCGTGCGGGCTGCGGACCACGGCATGCCCTTGCAGTTGAGCAACATCACCATCCGCTATGGCGGTGACAAGGGTGGAGCGGAGCCGGTCACCGTCGTCGAGGACTTCAACCTCACCCTGCACGCCGGTGAGATGCACTGCGTCGCCGGGCGAAGCGGCTCAGGCAAGACCAGCATCCTGACGGTGGGAGCGGGACTCACGCTTCCGACGTCGGGCCGGGTCCTCTGGGAGGGCGATTCCCTCGAGAAGATGGGCGACGACGAAATCGCCGACCGCCGCCGCGCCCTCATCGGGTACGTGGACCAGGGCGGCGCCCTGATCGACGGCATGAGCGCTTTGGAGAATGTGCTGTTGCCGGCCGTCCCCGACGGCGAAGTGGAGCAGCGCACCGAAATGGCCAAGGACTTGCTGGACCTGGTGGGGCTGGGCCGGCGCATGCGCCACCGTCCGGCGCAGCTGTCCGGCGGTGAGCGCCAGCGTGTCGCCATCGCCCGCGCCCTGATCCTGGGCACCAGGGTCCTGGTGGTGGACGAGCCAACGGCCAGCCTGGACCGTACTTCGGCAAACCGCATCATCAGCATCCTGAAGGACACCACGAGCGACGGTATCGCCGTTCTGGTGGCCTCCCACGACCACGAGCTTGTCAGGCTCAGCGATACGCTGACTGAATTGAACTAGTAGCCCGCTGCTTCCGGGCCGGCCGTCACATGCGGCCGGTCCGGTCTTTCCATCTCCAAGAGAAGGTAACTTCGTAGAGTGACGTCTCCAGATAAACCCCCGTTCTACATCACCACCGCCATTACCTACCCGAACGGCGAGCCGCATATCGGGCATGCCTACGAGTACATCGCCACCGACGCGATGGCCCGGTTCAAGCGCCTCGATGGCTATGACGTGATGTTCCTGACCGGCACGGACGAGCACGGCATGAAGATTGCCCAGGCTGCGGAGAAGGAAGGCATCACGCCCAAGGAACTCGTGGACCGGAATGCCGAAATCTACAAGGCCGCCCACGCTGCCTTGGGCATCTCCTACGACCGGTTCATCCGCACCACGGATGCCGACCACTATGCCGCCTCCCAGGCCATCTGGAAGAAGATGGAAGCCAAGGGGGACATTTACCTGTCCAAATACGAGGGCTGGTACTCGGTCCGCGACGAGGCTTACTACACCGAAGACGAGACAGTACTGAAGGACGACGGCGTCCGCTACTCGCGCGGTACGGATACCGAAGTGACGTGGACCGCGGAGGAGAGCTACTTCTTCCGTTTGTCCGCCTACCAGGACAAGTTGCTGGCCTTGTACGAGGAGCAGCCGGAGTTCGGCGCCCCCCAGTACCGCTTCAACGAGGTCATCAGCTTCGTCAAGCAGGGCCTTCAGGACTTGTCCATCAGCCGGACGACTTTCGACTGGGGTGTCCCGGTGCCGGGCAACGACAAACACGTCATGTACGTGTGGGTTGATGCGCTGACCAATTACCTGACGGGAGTCGGTTACCCTGATGCCGATTCTGAGGCGTTCCGTAAGTTCTGGCCCGCCGACGTCCACATCATCGGCAAGGACATCTCCCGGTTCCACGCCATCTTCTGGCCCGCCTTCCTGATGAGCGCGGGCCTGGAACTGCCCAAGCGCGTCATGATCCATGGCTTCCTGACCAACAATGGCGTCAAGATGTCCAAGTCCCTCGGCAACGTTGTGGCCCCCAAGGACTTCGTGGAGCAGTACGGCCTGGACCAGGTGCGATTCTTCTTCCTCCGCGAGGTGCCCTTCGGCGCCGACGGCAGCTACAACCACGAGGCGATCGTGGGCCGCATGAACGCCGATCTCGCGAACAACTTCGGCAACCTGGCGCAGCGTTCGCTGTCCATGGTGGCCAAGAACTGCGAAGGCAGGGTTCCGGTTCCGGGAGACTTCTCGGCAGAGGACTCCGCGCTGCTTGCCCAGGCCGCCGGACTTTTGGACGTGGCCCGCGCGGCTTTCGAGAAGCAGGAATTCAGCCGTGCCCTCGAGGCAATCTGGGCCGTGCTGGGCGACACCAACGCGTATTTTGCCGAGCAGGCCCCGTGGGTGCTGCGCAAGACCGACGTCGAGCGCATGAACACGGTCCTGTACGTCACGCTGGAGGTTGTCCGCATCGTGTCGATCCTCGCCCAGCCGGTCATGCCGACGTCGGCCGCCAAGCTGCTTGAGGTCCTGGGACAGCCCGACGGCGAGCCCCGCCAGTTCGCGGCCGTCGCCACGCCGATCGTCCCCGGCACGGAGCTCCCGGCCCCGGTCCCGGTCTTCCCGCGTTACGAGGAGCCCGCCGAGTCCTAGACGCCCGCTCACTTAAGTCACCCTGTGGGCGGACGCCCGCTCACTTAAGTCGCCTTTTGGGCGGACGCCCGCTCACTTAAGTCGCCTTTTGGGCGGACGCCCGCTCACTCTTGCTGCGCGTGACACCCCCTCATCCCACCGGGTGAGGGGGTGTTCCCTTTCCCGTCCCATGATTGGTAAGCGTCCCGAGGCGGATCCGGCGGCTCGCTGGACTTCCAAGTGATCTCTTCGCGCTGGCGAGTGGGGATCCACTCGGCGCAGGTAGCAGCCGGGACAAGGGACGCTGTTTCCTGCCGGTAAACGCGTACCCACCACTCGCGTTAATCAGGAGACCGAAACCTAGCCTGAAGAGCAAGCGAACTGATGACACTTTCTGGGGAGTAACTGTCAAGATTCATCTCGCTTATTGAGGTCTCCCGTACTTGTCCTTCCTGGGTCTCGAAGACGGTTACTCCGCAAAGTCTGGTCAGCTCGGACCTGATGTGGAGGGACCGAAATGAAACGAACCATTGCGACCCTGGGGGTCGTGGGCCTGGGATTGCTGGGTGCCACGGTGTCGGCGAACGCTGCTCCCTCAGACAAGATCACCATTTGCCACGCCACGCATTCGGCGTCGAACCCCTACGTAGCGGTGACCATCAACTTGTCGGCGCTGTCCGGGCATATCGCCGACACCAACGACATCGTTCCTGCAAACGCAGGCGACTACATGCCCAACGGACAAAACCTCACCCCGGAAAACATCGCCATTCTTAACGCCGGTTGTGAGGTGGCCGGCCTGCCGCTGATTACCCCGACGGACCCGGTGACGAGCCCGCCGACGGATCCGGTGACGAGTCCGCCGACGGATCCGGTGACGAGCCCGGCGGTGACCACCCCGCCCGTGGAGCACGTGGAACCCGTCTCCACCCAGCCGGTCGTCACCCCCGTGGTTCCTCCGGTCGCTGCCCCTGCGGCGACCGTGCCCGCAGCCGTCACTCCGTCGGCGACTGTGCCCACAGCCGTCATTCCAGCTGCGGCCGGTGCCGCAGCCACTCCGGACGCCCCCATCACTTACGTGGGCTACAACGTCCAGACGGCCGTTGGCGGGAAGGCGGACACAGGTATTCCCGCGTGGCTTGCCGGCCTGACTGGTCTCTTCAGTGCCGTGGCTGTGTTCGTAGTCGCGAGGAGCGGGGTGCGGGCCCGCAGGGCCAGGCACTAGGCAAACCCGGCCGGGTGCCGCACTACGATGGGCGGCACCCCGCCACCTGCTTCACTATCTCCAGGAGTGGTCATGGCCCGTCACCGCTTCACGCGGCAGCCTCACGCACTTCGCGTCCGTGGCCTGCTGATCAGTTCCAGGGATCTTCTCGTGTTGACGATCTGCGCCGGAGGGCTGCTTGGTGCCTGGCTGGTCTATGGCGTATCCGGCCAGAACCCGGCCGCTTTCGACTCAGGGAATCGGGCGCTTTCGACGGCGGCTCCCGCGGGCAAGGCCGAGCCGAACCGCGCGGCGGTGGGCGCTCCTGCCACTGCGGCGGGAACGCACCTGCCCGCGGCGTCGGCCCCGGTGCAGATTACCTATCCGGCGGTTGGCCTGGATGTGCTGGTTCATCCGCTGCGACCGGACCCTGCTGGCGGGCAGAGCATCGAGCCGCCGGAAACGATGGACGGATATTGGCTCAGTCCCTTCGGTACCCCCGGAGCGGGATCGACGAATACCACTTACGTCATCGGGCACAGTTGGGAAGGGCTCGACGCGCCGTTCAACCACCTCAGCTATGCAGCGGCACCGGGGGACGAGCTCAAAGTCGTCACGGCAACGGGAGCGATGACATACAAAGTCGACTCCGTCACCACCTACACAAAATCGACTTTGAAAGACAGTCCCGTCTGGACAGCGGTGCCCAACCGCCTGGTCCTGATCAGCTGCTACACGCAGGACCTCTGGGGCAAGAATGTCGCGGTGGTAGCTTCACTTGTTCCAGGCCAGTAGCTTCTCCCGAGGCGCGCTCCGCATGGACTTCGAGCGCTCAAATGGTGAGACGATTTTGACCAACATGTGGATGCGTTGGCA
Source organism: Arthrobacter sp. FW306-1B-G06A (assembly GCF_058781765.1). NCBI lineage: Bacteria > Bacillati > Actinomycetota > Actinomycetes > Micrococcales > Micrococcaceae > Arthrobacter > Arthrobacter sp. FW306-1B-G06A. Next base: position 33,519 of record NZ_JBYSXB010000016.1, read on the forward strand.
GTCTGAAAACATGAGTGCAACGCAACCCGCCGCAACGATCAACCTGGCTGTCATTCCCGGCGACGGCATTGGCCCCGAAGTCATTGCCGAAGCCCTCAAAGTCCTGGAAAAGGTTGTCGCCGAAGAAGGCGTCACCCTCGAGCAGACCGAATACAAGCTCGGAGCCCAGCACTGGCTTGAAACCGGCGAGACCCTCCCGGACGAGGTCCTGGCCGATCTGCGTACCCGCGATGCGATCTTGTTCGGCGCCGTCGGTGCGGCACCGGGGGACACCCGCATCCCTTCAGGCATCATCGAACGCGAAATGCTGCTCAAGCTCCGCTTCAGCCTTGACCACTTCGTGAACCTGCGCCCTTCGCGGCTCTACGGGACGGTGGGCAGCCCGCTGGCCAATCCCGGCGACATCGATTTCATCGTGGTCCGCGAAGGCACCGAGGGTCCGTACGTCGGCAACGGCGGTACGCTCCGCGGGGGCACCCCCCACGAGGTTGCCACCGAGGTATCGCTCAACACGGCCCACGGCGTCGAGCGCGTTGTCCGTGACGCCTTCCGCCGCGCCAACGAGCGTCCCCGAAAGCACGTCACCCTCGTCCACAAGCACAACGTCCTGGTCTTCGCAGGCCACTTGTGGAAGCGCACCGTGGAGGCCGTGGCCAAGGAATTCCCCGAGGTCACCCACGACTACCTGCACATCGACGCCGCCACCATCTTCATGGTGACCGACCCCTCCCGCTTCGACGTGATCGTCACCGACAACCTCTTCGGAGACATCATCACTGACCTCGCCGCCGCCATCACCGGCGGGATCGGTCTCGCGGCCTCGGGCAACATCAACATGGACCGCACCGCGCCCTCCATGTTCGAACCCGTCCACGGCTCCGCCCCGGATATCGCCGGACAGCAGAAGGCAGATCCAACCGCCGCCATCCTGTCCGCGGCCTTGTTGCTGGACCACCTCGGCTATACGGGAGCCGCCCGCAGGATCGAAGCCGCCGTCGTCGCCGACATCGAAAGCCGCAACGGCGACAGCCGCAGCACCGCTGCCGTCGGCGATGCCATCGCTGCCGCGCTCTAGGGCCCGTACTGGCACTGAGGGTCTGTACCCGGGCGTAAGCTTTACTTGAATTATTTACTGCTGCCGTGGTCCGTCGCTGAACCATATCCTCCAAGAGATGGTTCGCTCTGCCTGGTAGCCGACTGGAGGAAACATGACTCAGACTGCCCACGGCGTCGAATTCAGCCAGCAGCTCTCGGAGACCCCGAAGTCTGCTGAGGAGCGTGCAGCTATCCTGGCAAACCCGGGATTTGGCGACTACTTCACCGACAACACCGTCATTGTCGACTACAGCGTCGACACCGAGGGCAACGGCGGCTGGCACAGTGCCCGCGTCGAGGCCTACGGACCGATTTCCCTGGACCCTTCGGCGGCAGTGCTGCACTACGGCCAGGAGATCTTCGAAGGCCTCAAGGCATACCGCCACGCTGACGGCTCCGTTTGGACGTTCCGTCCCGAGGCCAACGCCGCCCGCCTGAACAAGTCGGCACGCCGCTTGGCCCTCCCGGAACTGCCCGAGGAGTACTTCCTCGGCGCCATCCGCGAACTCGTGCAGGCGGACAAGGAATGGGTTCCGTCCGGCGACGGCGAAGCCCTGTACTTGCGTCCGTTCATGATCGCGACGGAAGCCTTCCTGGGTGTCCGCGCAGCCCGCGAGGTCTCCTTCCGGGTCATCGCTTCTCCGGCCGGCAACTACTTCGGCGGCGAACTCAAGCCGGTATCCATCTGGATCTCCCGTGAGTACGCGCGCGCCGGCCGCGGCGGCACCGGTGCAGCCAAGTGCGGTGGAAACTACGCCGCGTCCCTGATTGCCCAGATGGAAGCCGAAGAGAACGGCTGCAAGCAGGTCCTTTTCCTGGACCACTTCAACGACGATGCCGTCGAGGAACTCGGGGGCATGAACGTCTTCTTCGTCATGAAGGACGGTTCACTCGTCACTCCGGCACTCACCGGAACCATCCTCGAAGGCGTGACCCGTTCTTCCGTCATCCAGGTGGCGAAGGACATGGGCCGCGAGGTTTCCGAACGGAAGATCACCCTCGCCGAGTGGCGCGACGGCGTGGCCTCCGGCGAAATCGCCGAGGTCTTTGCTTGCGGAACCGCCGCCGTCATCACCCCCATCGGCGTCCTCAAGGACAAGACCGAGTTCATCGGTTCCGAGGACGCCAAGGCAGGTGAAACCACCATGGCCATCCGCGAGCAGTTGCTCGGCATCCAGACCGGAACGGTCGAGGACACGCACGGCTGGCTCACCCGACTGGCTTAAGTCCCCACCGGCTCCCAAGCCTCGCAAGCGTGGCTTGGGTCCCTCGCCGGCGTGGGCCCTGTCTTGGAAAATGCCCGACGGCGGCCTCCCACCCTGGTGGGCGGGTCGCCGTCGCCGTTAACCAGTGAGCTGGTTGTTACCGGTGCTGGCTTGCTGGATCCGCGGTCCGATGAGCGCTTCCATCTTGGCCTGCAGATATTGCTGGCCCGCCGCGGATGGGTGATCGCCGTCGGGACCAATGAGCTCCGCGGCATCGTCCATGATCCAGCCGAGGTCGATCGGATCAACGAAGTGCGCGCCGGCTTTCAGGGCAGCGGCCTTGTCCTGGTCGCGGATGTCGAGCCTTTCGGCTTCGGGCGTGCTCGTGTACGACGGCGGCCCGACCACGACGATGTCGGCTTGGGGAGCGCGGGACTTGACTGAGGCGAACGCCCGCGTGGCCGCAGCCTCGGTTTCTCCTGCGGCCGTTCCCATATCGTTTTCGGAACCAAAGAACAGCACCAGGCGGGTCTCGTCGGTTACCGCTGTGTCCACTTGGGAACCGAAGGTCGATCCGTCCTCGCCGACACTGACGTAGCCGCTGCCATCCCGTGCGGCATTGACGATGGTCGCTTGGAGCTGTTGAAAGCCGGGATCGTTCTCCACCAGCTTTGGCCAGGCCTCGTCAGGCGAGGTGCCGTGACCCGTGCTGAGGGAGTCTCCGATGATCACCACGGTGGGCTGGGCCGCGGCGGACCGTGGTCCGGTGTCGGAGGAACAGGCGCTGAGGAGTGCGAGGACGGAAAGGCAGGCGGTGGCGATCGCCGTCGTCGTCCGGAGAAGTTCTCTTCGTCGGGTGTGATTCCGCCCCAATTCGGCTCCTCCTCCGCAACTGTCCACATGTATCCGTCCCAGTTCCTTGGCACCATGTTACGTCGTGTGCCGTGCCTGCCTCTTGCTTCCTGGCTCGCGGAACCGGGCTTCCCGTCCAAGGTCCCGCCACTTGGCGTGTGCCAAGATGGAGAAGTGAATCCGGTCAATGACGCCACTTTCCAGAACAGCAGCCACCTCACCCGCTCGCGGCTCGCGCCTAATCCGGGTCCGATGAGCCTTGACGGCACCAACTCGTACGTCATTGCCGCGCCGGACGCTGCTGGAGTGGTCGTCGTGGATCCCGGGCCGCTCGACGAATCGCACCTCGCGGCCCTGGCCACCGCGGGGCCTGTGGAGCTCGTTCTCATCACCCATCGCCACAAGGACCACACCGAGGCCTCTGCGGTGTTCCACGAACTCACCGGCGCGCCCGTCCGTGCGGCGGATCCCGCCTACTGCCACGGCGGCGAGCCGTTGCGCGGTGGCGAGGTCATCGAGGCCGGAGGCGTTGAGATCCGGGTTCTTGCCACGCCGGGCCATACCTCGGACTCAGTCTGCTTCCACCTTCCGGGCGACGGACCGGACGGCTCGGTGCTGACGGGCGATACCATCCTGGGGCGGGGCACCACCGTCCTGGACTATCCTGACGGACGGCTGGGGGATTACCTCTCCAGCCTCGACAAGCTCGAAAGCCTCGGTCCGGCGACGCTGTTGCCCGCACACGGCCCCGTCCTGCCAGCCGTCGACGCCGTGTGCCGCGAGTACCGGGCCCACAGGGAGATGCGCCTGGACCAAATCCGTGAAGCACTCGCGCGCCTCGGCGCCCAAGCCGAAGTCCAAGCTGTCACCGATGCGGTGTATCCCGACGTCGATCCTTCCGTGCGCTGGGCAGCTGAAACTTCGGTGGCGGCGCAATTGGACTATCTGCGCGGCTAGCAGGCACCTCTTCAGTGCGCGCATAGCGGCCGCCGGCGGACGGTACGCTAGAACCCATGCGTATCGCCCGGTTTGTTGTTGATTCTGATCCCGTCTACGGCGTCGTTGAAGGTGAGCCAGGCAGTGAAATGATCACTGTCATCCACGGCGACCCCTTCTTCAACGGCGTCGAGCGGACCTCGGTCCGCCACAAGCTGGAGGACGTTCGCCTTCTGGCCCCGATTATTCCCCGCAGCAAGGTCATCGGCGTCGGACGGAACTTCGCCGAGCATGCCCGGGAACTCGGTAATGAAGTTCCGCAGCACCCCTTGCTGTTCCTGAAACCGAATACCGCCGTCGTTGGCCCCAACGATCCGATCGTGTTGCCTGAGTTCTCGGAGGAAGTCTCCTTCGAAGCGGAACTCTGCGTCGTCATCGGCCGCATTTGCAAGGACGTGCCCGAGGACCGCGTGGACGACGTCATTTTCGGTTACACCTGCGGCAACGACCTCACGGCCCGCGACGTCCAGAAGACGGACCTGCAGTGGGCGCGTGCCAAGGGCTTTGACACCTCCGCGCCGCTCGGCCCGTGGATCGAGACGGAACTCGATCCCGAAGACCTGGCCATCAAGGGCTGGCTCAATGGCGAACTCCGCCAGGACGGCAGCACGAACCAGATGATCCGCAGCGTGCGCGAGCTGGTGTCGATCGTTTCGCAGGCTTTCACCCTGCTTCCGGGTGATGTCATCATGACCGGGACTCCTGCCGGCGTCGGGCTTGTCCAGGAGGGCGACCGCTACGAGATCGAGATCGAAGGCATCGGCCGCTTGTCCAACCCGGTAGTCCGCCGCTAAGAGGCTCGGCGTTCCGCCCAGCCGGTCGCTCTGGACCCGCTGGCACTGGGCATTCCGCCCACCGCCACGGGGTAAAGTTGGAACCACTATGACTACTGTTGCTGCGCCGAACTCTGCCGCCATTCCCGCCGTGAACGCCGAAACCCCGGTCCGCGTCCGGTTCTGCCCCTCACCTACGGGAACTCCGCACGTTGGGTTGATCCGCACGGCCCTCTTCAACTGGGCCTACGCGCGGCACACGGGTGGCAAGCTGATTTTCCGGATCGAGGACACTGATTCGGCCCGCGACAGCGAGGAGAGCTACCACCAACTGCTTGATGCGTTGAAGTGGCTCGGCATCGACTGGGACGAGGGCGTCGAGGTTGGCGGGCCGCACGAACCGTACCGCCAGTCGCAGCGCAGCGACATGTACCAGGACGTCATCGCCAAGCTCAAGGCCGGCGGTCACATCTATGAGTCGTACTCCACTCCCGAGGAGATCGAAGCACGGCACCGCGCCGCAGGGCGGGATCCGAAGCTCGGCTACGACGGCTTTGACCGGCACGTCACCGAGGAACAGCTCGCCCAGTACAAGGCCGAGGGCCGCAATGCCGTGCTGCGCCTGCGCATGCCGGACGAAGACCTGACCTTCAACGACCTTGTGCGCGGGGAGATCACGTTCAAGGCGGGATCCGTGCCTGACTTCGCTGTGGTGCGTGCCAACGGAGCTCCGCTGTACACGCTCGTGAATCCCGTGGACGATGCACTCATGGGCATCACGCACGTCCTCCGCGGTGAGGACCTGCTCAGCTCCACGCCCCGGCAGATCGCCCTCTACCGCGCGCTTTACGCCATCGGCGTGGCTGAGTACATGCCCGAGTTCGGCCACCTTCCCTATGTCATGGGCCAGGGCAACAAGAAGCTTTCCAAGCGCGATCCGGAATCCAGCCTGTTCCTGCACCGTGAACGTGGGTTCATCCGTGAAGGATTGCTCAATTACCTGTCACTCCTGGGCTGGTCGCTGAGCGCCGATGAGGATATCTTCACCGTGGAGCAGCTCGTGGCCAACTTCGATATCCACGATGTCCTGGGCAACCCTGCGCGCTTCGATATCAAGAAGGCCGAGGCCATCAACGGTACGCACGTGCGCATGCTCACGCCCGAGGACTTCCGTCAGAGGCTCGTGCCGTACCTGCGTGCCGCAGGCTTCGTGGGGGAGATCCTGACTCCGCGCCAGGAAGAGATCCTTGCCGAGTCCGCGCCGCTGGTCCAGGAACGGATCACCCTGCTGGGCGAAGCTCCCGAGATGCTCGCCTTCCTGTTCAAGAAGGACGACGCGATCGACATCGCCGACGACGCCCGCAAGGGACTTCCCGAGAACCTGGTCGAGGTGCTGGACGCCGCGTTGGTTGCGCTGGAACCCCTCGCCGACTGGACAGCGGAAAGCATCCAGGCAGCGCTCAAGCAAGCGTTGGTGGAAGGTCTTGGGATCAAGCCGCGCCTCGCGTTCGGCCCGGTGCGCACGGCAATCTCCGGCCGCCGCATCTCGCCGCCGCTGTTCGAATCGATGGTCATCCTGGGCAAGGATTCCTCGCTCACCCGCCTGCGCGCGTTCCGCGGCTAGTTCAGGCACTCCGTGATCAACGCACTTCATGAGCCATTCGGCACGGTCCGCGGTGTCCTGTTCGACATCGACGACACCCTGGTGGACCTTGAGTACGCCATGACCACGGCCTTGCGTGACGTGAGCGAACACCTCCTGCCCGGCCTGGACCAGGCCGGGTGGGAGAAGTTCGGACGGATCTTCACGCACGAAACCACGCATTTCTATGACCGGTACCTAGCCGGTGAATTGACGTTCAACGAGCAGCGGCTCCTCCGTGGCCGCGCGGCCCTTGGGCATTTCGGCGTGGAGCTCGGGGGAGAGGACTCCCACACGTGGCTCAATGACTACTCGCGCCTACAGCCCAGTTATGTCAGGGCGTTCAGCGATGTCCTGCCCGTCCTCGACGCCCTCGACGCCGCGGGCATCCCCTACGGCGCCGTGAGCAACAACGTTCACGACTACCAGCGGGTCAAGCTCGACAGTGCGGGGCTTGCCCGGGTCTCGGTCCTTGTCGGAACGGACACCGTAGGCGTGCCCAAGCCGGACCCCGCCATTTACCTGGAAGGGGTCCGTCGCTTGGGCACCACCCCGGCCGAGACCCTTTTTGTGGGAGACAACCGCCTTCTCGACGCCGACGGCGCCACTGCTGCCGGATTGCTGGGCATCTGGTTGAATCGCACTGGTGAGCTCGCCTCCGACTTTTCCGGCCGGGAAATAGACTCCTTGACCCGGCTGCTCGCCTGAAGCTCTGCAGCTAAGCGCCCAGCCGGAACTTCCGCAGGAACACGAACGTTCCGATGGAACCCGCTCCCAGGACGCCCACAAGTCCGAGCGCCGTGCCGGTATCCGACTTTTCAGCCATGCTCGACGGCGACACCGCCGCAGCTCCTTGATGCAGTTCCGCGGTGCCCGCCGCGATCCGCGCATTTCCGTCCGCGAGTTTGTCGGCACCGGTGGACAACTGGGCTGAGCCTGCTGCCAGTTTGGCGTTTCCATCGGACAACTTGGAGGCGCCCGCTGCCAACGCAGTGGAACCGTCAAGAAGACCGGGTGAGGAAGGATCAGCAGGGCTGCCCTTGATCCCTGTCATCAGCGAGTCCGTACCTGCAGCCAAGCGGGACGTGCCGTCCGTCATGCTGGCGGTGGCTTTGAGGAGGCCCGGATGCTCAGGGTCGCCAGGTACGCCGTCCATGCCCACGCGGATCTTCGCGGTTCCATCGGCGAGCATTTGGGTTCCCAGAACCACGCCCGGGGACGCCGGATCCTGGCTGTTGAGCTTCTGGGCGAGGATGGCGAAACCGTCCGCCAGTTTGCCGGTCCCTGCTGCCAGCTTCCCGGTGCCGTCGGCGAGCCGTCCGGTGCCGGCGTGCAGTTGCGCCGCTCCGGCCGAAAGCTGGCCAGCTCCGGCCTGCAATTGCGAGGTTCCGGCGTCAAGGCGGTGCGCGCCGTCGTTGAGCGCATTGATCTCGGCCTTCAGCGTTGCCAGGGGCACCACGCCCTGGATACCGTTGGCGGCGTCGGCGAGCTGCTGGAGCCCCTGGGCCAACGCAGCGGAGCCGGTTCCCTTGGTGGGATCGTCTCCGGCACCCGGGTAGCCTTTCAGCTGGTCGGTGCCCGCCGCGAGCCTGGAAGCACCTGCATCGAGTTGGGCGGCACCGGAGTTGAGCTGGGCGGCTCCGCTGTTGAGCTGGTTCGCACCGTTGTTTAGTTGGGTGGCGCCGTCTCCGAGATTGTTTTGAGCATTGCCGCCCGGCGTCGGAGTCAGTGCCGCGGAAAGCTGCAGGGCACCCGCCGCGAGCTTCTGTGCGCCGTCGTCCACTTTGTAGACTCCCGGCGCAAGCTTGGCGTTGACGTCATTCTGGATTTTCACGGCCCCAGTTGCGAGTTTGTCGGCTCCGTCCTTCAACTGCTGGGCTCCCGGGGCTAGTTTGCCTTGGATTCCGTTTTGGACTTTTGACGCGCCATCAGCCAGCTTGGCCGCACCTGTCCCGGCTTCCGCGGCTCCACCCGCAAGCCTTGCCGCGCCGTCCTTGAGCTGGCCTGCGCCGGCGGATGCCTGGCCTGCGCCGTCATTCAGCTGCGCCGACCCCGCCGCGATCTTCCCAATGACCAGGGTGTAGAAGCCGAGGAGCGCGATCAACAGGAGTGCGAGCACGGCAATGGCGATTATCTGGGCACGGCTCCGCGTTCTGGTGGCAGTTGCAGGGTTCGGTGTCATGGGCAATTCCTCTCGATGACTTTCCCGACAGCGGCGCTGCTGCCAGGGATCCCCCCATGTGACGCAGCTAACAGGCGACCCGGCCTGTAGCTGTGCCACGAAACAAGTGCGTGGCGTTGGTTACCGATTGGTAACTTACCGAGAGTAAAGCTAAGACCCTGCCGATTGCAAGGGTTTTTTCGATGTCGTCATCCTTGCCGGGGGATTGTCGAGGTGCGCATCGGGCGGGCGCGGGCGTGCGCGGTCGATTTGTGTGCATCGAAAGTCTCGGGTAAAGTAATTACTCGTGCTGAGGGGCACGGAGCGAAGGTTTACGCCATCGAATCCGGCCTAAAAGCGCCAATGGGATATGGTGTAATTGGCAACACTACGGTTTCTGGTACCGTCATTCTAGGTTCGAGTCCTGGTATCCCAGCTCTGAATAATCCGCGAATTTGCGCGGGAATTTGGAGTTTCAAAACGGTTCGCCGATTTGAAACAATGCTGGATGTATGAAATACTCATTCAGCTTGAATGCCGGAAGCGGTGTTCAATATGGCAGTAAAACAAAGTGCAAGGCCCCATCGTATAGCGGCCTAGTACGCCGCCCTCTCACGGCGGTAACGCGGGTTCGAATCCCGCTGGGGTCACAAAATGAATCCCCCGGAACCATCAGGTTCCGGGGGATTTTTCTTTGCCCAAAGTTCGTGTGGATTTCTCCCCTCAATAAAGGGGGAGCAGTACGGCTGGCAGCTCAGGTGGTCTTCTGAAGGGCCTCTGCAGCATCCCTGACCTTGATGAGCGTGCGGAGGTTCCGCGTGGTGGTGCTCGCCTTGTAGCGGGTCTTTGCGGAGAGCTTGCTGAAGGGGCTGTCCAAGGTTCCTCCCGCCGGGGCTAGCCACGCCGTCGCCTCGGGACCCAGCCGGACTTGCTCGACGCCGCCCTGCCCTGGTGCGCCGAGGGCCGCGCCGGCGTTGAATAGTTCGTCCAGCATGGCCGCGTCCGAGGCGAGCGTGATGTAGCTGTGCGTGGTTTTATCGTCTGCCGGATAGGGGCAGGCTTCCACTAGTTCGGCAACCCTTTCGGAGCTCAGGACCACCACCCAGGCGTCGTAGCCAAATGCCGACCTCAAGCACTTTTCGAATTCGTCCTTGACTCCCGCTGCGTCGAGCTCGCTCCGGAGCACCACGTTGCCGCTGGCCAGCAAGGTCTTGACGTCGGTGAAGGGGTACGCCTTCAGGGCTGCTTTGAGGTCGGCCATCTTGATGTTGATCCCGCCCACGTTGATCCCGCGCAGGAACACGGCAAAGCTGTTCATGCGCCTACCCTACCTGCGCCCGTCTGCAGGAGGGGCGCAGACGGGGAGGCTGGCGGGAAACGGGAAGCGCTTAGTCGTTGTTCTTGCGCAGGGCTTCGGTCAGTACCCGGGCGGCGTTGCAGACGACTTCGGCATGCAGGCGTCCGGGCTGGCGGGTCAGGCGCTCGATGGGGCCGGAGATGGACACCGCAGCAATGACCCGGCCGGAAGGGCCGCGCACGGGTGCGGAGACCGAGGCGACTCCAGGCTCGCGTTCGCCGAGGCTCTGGGCCCAGCCCCGGCGTCGTACTCCTGCCAGCACTGTCGGCGTGAACCGGGCGTTCTGAAGTCCGTCCAAGAGGCGGTCGTGGTCTTCCCATGCCAGCAGGATCTGGGCGGCGGAGCCGGCCTTCATGGAGAGCTGTGTGCCTACGGGAATGGTGTCGCGCAGGCCGATCGGACGTTCGGCCGAGGCAACGCAGACGCGCCAGTCGCCCTGGCGTCGGAAGATCTGGGCGCTCTCTCCGGTGGCGTCGCGCAACTGGATCAAGACGGGGCCTGCGGAAGCGATGAGCCGGTCTTCGCCGGCTGCCGAAGCAAGCTCGACAAGGCGGCTGCCGAGGACAAAACGCCCTTGGATGTCGCGGCTCACGAGGCGGTGGTGGACGAGCGCCAGCGCAAGGCGGTGCACCGTGGGGCGGGCCAGACCTGTTGCCGCCACAAGTTGAGCCAAGGTGGTTGGCCCCGCCTCAAGTGCGTCGAGCACCTGGGCCGCTTTATCGATGACGCCGACTCCACTAGAATTGTCCATGTAATGATATTGCCGTCTCAATATCTGAGATGCAAGTTGTTTCACTGGCGCAGTTCGCATCACTGATGTTCAGTGGAAGTAGTCAAGCCAACCGCAGTGAAGGGAGCAGGCCGTGGGAAAGACACTGGCCGAGAAAGTTTGGGATGCGCACGTGGTGCGCAAGGGCGAAGGCGAAGGAGCCAACGCCCAGCCCGATCTTCTGTTCATCGACCTGCACCTCGTGCATGAGGTGACCTCCCCGCAGGCCTTTGAGGGCTTGCGCCTTGCTGGACGACCCCTGCGCCGCCCGGACCTCACGATCGCCACGGAGGACCACAACACTCCGACCCTGGACATCGACAAGCCGATTGCCGATCTGACCAGCCGCACCCAGATCCAGACCTTGCGGAACAACTGCAAGGAGTTCGGAGTCCGCCTGCACTCGCTCGGCGACGCCGAGCAGGGCATTGTGCACGTTGTCGGACCCCAGCTGGGCCTCACCCAGCCCGGCATGACGGTTGTCTGCGGCGATTCACACACCTCGACCCACGGCGCCTTCGGAGCACTCGCCATGGGTATCGGCACTTCCGAGGTGGAACACGTCATGGCCACCCAGACGCTGTCCCTCAAGCCGTTCAAGACCATGGCCATCAACGTTGAAGGCACCCTGCGTCCGGGCGTTTCGGCGAAGGACATCATCCTTGCAGTCATTGCCAAGATCGGCACCGGCGGCGGGCAGGGCTACGTCCTGGAGTACCGCGGCTCGGCCATCCGGGCGCTCTCCATGGATGCCCGCATGACCATCTGCAACATGTCCATCGAGGCCGGCGCCCGCGCTGGCCTGGTGGCCCCGGACCAGACGACGTACGACTACATGTACGGCCGCCCGCACGCCCCCCAGGGCGACGAGTGGGATGCCGCCGTCGAATACTGGAACACGCTGCACACCGACGACGACGCCCCTTTTGACGTCGAGGTGGACCTCGACGCCGATACCTTGGAGCCGTTCGTGACCTGGGGGACCAACCCGGGCCAGGGCATTTCGCTCAACGAGGCAGTGCCGTTCCCCGCGGACTTCGGTGACGAGAACGCCAAGCTGGCTGCCGAGCGCGCGCTGCAGTACATGGGCCTCGAAGCCGGGACGCCCATGAAGGACATCCGGGTGGACACGGTCTTCCTCGGATCCTGCACGAACTCCCGCATCGAGGACCTCCGGGCCGCCGCCGATGTCATACGCGGGCGCGAAAAGGACCCCAAGGTCCGCATGCTCGTGGTCCCCGGCTCGGCACGCGTCCGCCTTGAAGCCGAAGCCGAGGGCCTGGACAAGGTGTTCAAGGAATTCGGCGCTGAATGGCGCTTCGCCGGTTGCTCCATGTGCCTGGGCATGAATCCGGACCAACTGGAACCGGGGGAGCGCTGTGCCTCCACCTCGAACCGCAACTTCGAAGGACGCCAGGGCAAGGGCGGACGTACCCACCTGGTTTCGCCGGTAGTCGCCGCAGCCACGGCAGTCCGCGGAACGCTGAGCTCGCCTTCGGACCTGGAGCCCGCCTCTGTTTCCGCATCCACCACCACCGACGCCGCCTAGGAGGGCCCCATGGAAAAGTTCACCACCCACACCGGCATCGGTGTCCCGCTGCGCCAGAGCAATGTGGACACGGACCAGATCATTCCCGCGGTCTACTTGAAGCGGATTACGCGTACCGGTTTCGAGGACGCCCTGTTCTCGGCGTGGCGGAAGGACCCGTCCTTCATCCTCAACCAGGAACCCTTCAACGCCGGCTCCGTGCTGGTGGCGGGACCCGATTTCGGTACCGGTTCATCCCGCGAGCACGCAGTCTGGGCGCTGAAGGACTACGGCTTCAAAGCCGTGCTCTCGTCCCGGTTCGCGGATATTTTCCGCGGCAACTCGGGAAAGCAAGGCCTCCTGGCGGCCGAGCTTGCCCAGGACGACATCGAGCTCATCTGGAAAGTCCTTGAAAACGCGCCCGGCACCGAAGTCAAGGTGGACCTCGTGTCCAAGACCGTTGAGTGCGGAAACGTCGTCGCACCTTTCGAGATCGATGACTACACCCGCTGGCGCCTCCTCGAGGGCCTGGATGACATCGGACTGACGCTCCAGCACGAGGAAGACATCACGGCCTACGAGGCCACAAGGCCTTCCTTCAAACCGAAAACCCTGCCGGCGCGCACCCAGTAGCGCGAACCGAGCAGCTTCCGTACCTTGAAAGGACCGGTGCACCCGAAAGAACGGGTGCGCCGGTCCTTTTCGTCTGCGTGACGCGTTTCGCGGGATGTGGCCATGGCCTGATCCCGGCGTTGTGCAGCTTCATGGTTGTCGTTGGGGCTGGAATGAGGGGTTATCCATGGATCGGGCACGAACGCGGGGTCACTTACGGCCCATGCCGGGCGGCAACATGGGCCGTAAGTGACCCCGCGTCGCTGAAAGCCGGCCTTCGCCGCGCCCCGGCATTTCGAATCGGTAACGTCAGCTTTTATGCTTAGCTGGAGCCTTCGTAAGTGTGGGGGCATCAACTCGTGAGGAAACCGGTATAGATGAGTAGTGTTCTGACAATCCGCGGCGGCGTCCCTTTGACTGGCCGCGTCACCGTCAGAGGTGCCAAGAACCTTGTTCCCAAGGCCATGGTGGCTTCCCTCCTCGGCAACGAACCGTCGGTGCTGCGGAACGTCCCGGAAATCAAGGACGTCGAGGTGGTCACCAGCCTCTTGCAGCTCCACGGCGTGACTGTGCAGAAGGATCCCGTCACCGGCGATCTCACTCTGGATCCCAAGAATGCGAAGACAGCGTCCAGCACCGCGATCGACGCGCACGCCGGGGACTCCCGTATCCCGATCCTGCTCTGCGGTCCCTTGATCCATGCGATCGGAGAAGCCTTCATTCCCGATCTCGGTGGCTGCAAGATCGGCGACCGGCCCATCGACTACCACCTGAACGTGCTCCGCCAGTTTGGCGCCGTCGTCGAAAAGCGCCCGGGCGGCATCCACATCTCCGCTCCCAAGGGACTTCACGGCGCCAAGATCTCACTCCCGTACCCGTCGGTGGGAGCCACGGAACAGGTCCTGCTGAGTGCCACCCGCGCCGAGGGCATCACCGAACTCAGCGGTGCCGCCACCGAACCCGAAATCATCGACCTCATCGCTGTGCTGCAGAAGATGGGTGCCATCATCAGCGTCCAGACCGATCGCACCATCCGGATCGAGGGCGTTCGGGACCTGGGTGGCTACGACCACCGCGCACTGGCAGACCGCAACGAATCGGCGTCGTGGGCTTCGGCTGCCTTGGTGACCCGGGGAGACATCTTCGTGGAGGGCGCTTCCCAGCGGGACATGATGACGTTCCTCAACACCTACCGCAAGGTGGGCGGCGGAATGGACATCCGCGAGGACGGCATCCGTTTCTACCACCCTGGCGGAAAGCTGAGCCCGCTCGTCCTTGAGACGGATGTGCACCCGGGCTTCATGACCGACTGGCAACAGCCCCTGGTGGTCGCCCTGACCCAGGCTGAAGGCGTGTCGATCGTCCACGAAACCGTGTACGAAAACCGCTTCGGCTTCACCGACGCCCTGACCCGCATGGGCGCAACCATCCAGGTCCACCGTGAATGCCTCGGAAGCGTGCCCTGCCGCTTCGGCCAGCGCAACTTCCTGCACTCCGCCGTCGTCTCAGGACCCACTCCGCTCAGGGGAACCGACATCGACATCCCCGACCTCCGTGGCGGATTCAGCCACCTCATTGCGGCGCTCGCCGCGACCGGCACGTCCAGGGTGACCGGGATCGACATCATCAACCGCGGCTACGAGCGCTTCACCGAAAAGCTCGCCGGCCTGGGCGCCGATTTCGACCTCACCGAATCCAAGTAACGGGGGACACCTTGAAGGAATCGGCCCAGAGCCGTGCCATGTTCGCTGTTCTTGCGGGACTTGCACGACCGCTCATGAACGTCCTCATGGCAAAGAAGTGGGAGGGGACCGACAAGCTTCCCGCGGGTGGCTTCATCGCCGCCCCGAACCACTGCACCGAGATCGACCCCATCGTCGTGGGGCACATGCTCTACAACATGAAGCGTCCGCCGCATTTCCTCGCGAAGGCGGGCCTCTTCAAGGCGCCGGTCCTCGGCAGCCTGTTGCGCGCCACGAACCAGATTCCCGTGGAGCGCTCGACGACGGGGGCGAACCGCTCGTTGCAAGCCGCCCAGGAAGTGGTGGATGCTGGCGGCGCCATCATCATCTATCCGGAGGGTACCCTGACGCGCGATCCGGACTTGTGGCCGATGAAGGGCCACACGGGAGCTGCCCGCCTGGCAATCCAGACGGGTGCCCCTGTGGTTCCCATTGCCCATTGGGGTGCCCATGAGGTGTTTCCCCGTTACGCCAAACGCCTGCACGTGTTCCCGCGGAAGACATCCCGCATCCTGGTAGGCGATCCCGTGGACCTCAGCGCTTTCCAGGGCCGGCCGCTGGACCGGGCCACCCTGGTTGAGGCTACGGACATCATCATGGTTGCCATCACGGAGCTTCTTGCTACCTTGCGCGGGGAAGAACCGCCCAAGGAACGCTGGGACCCTGCTGCCCACAATCAGTCGAAGCACGGCCGCTTCCAAGCGACTGAGGGAACCGCGGGCACCGATGGCACGGACGGACTGAAGTGACTTCCGGGGAAGAACTCATCGCCGACAAAGGCGTTGTGGCCGTGCTTGGCGCGGGATCCTGGGGTACGACGTTCGCGAAGGTCCTGGCTGATGCTGCACTTGCGAGCGGTGCGGAGCGCAGTATCCGCATTTGGGGCCGGCGGGACGAAGTGGTCGACCAGATCAACGCGGAGCACCGCAACACGCAGTACCTGAAGGACATTGCACTGCCAGATTCCATCACGGCTTCAACGGATGTGGCCGAGGTCCTTGCGGGCGCCGGAATCGTGATCCTCGCCGTGCCGGCGCAGTCGCTTCGGCTTCAACTGCGCAAATGGAAACCGCTCGTGGCACCCGGCGCCGTGGTCGTTTCCCTCATGAAGGGCCTTGAACTCGGTACGGATTCCCGCATGAGCGAAGTCATTTCCGAGGAACTCGACATTCCGCAGGAACGCGTGGCCGTTGTTTCGGGACCCAACCTGGCAATGGAGATCGCCCGCCAGGAACCGACAGCCTCTGTGGTGGCCTGCAGCGACGAAGCCACTGCTGCATCGTTCGCCCTCTACTGCACCGCGCCGTACTTCCGCCCCTACACGAGCAACGACGTGGTCGGCGTCGAAATCGGGGGAATCGTGAAAAACGTCATTGCCCTTGCCGTCGGTATCTGCGAAGGCAAGCAAATGGGCGACAACACCAAGGCGTCCGTGATCACTCGCGGCCTCGCGGAGACATCGAGGCTGGCTCTTGCCCTGGGCGGCGAAGCGCGCACGATGGCCGGACTTGCCGGACTGGGAGACCTCGTGGCTACCTGTTCTTCGCCCTTGTCCCGAAACCACACGGCCGGGCGGTTGCTCGGCGAAGGTTTGACCCTTGAACAGGTCACCGAGCACATGACTCAGACGGCGGAAGGCATCAAATCCGGGTACGCTGTCTACGAACTAGCCGGGAAACTCGGTGTCGACATGCCGATCACCGCGGCCGTTGTGGCCGTCCTCGAAGGCAAACTGTCCGTTGATGAACTTGGGCCCAGACTCCTGGCCCGCTCCCTGAAGTCCGAAGGCGATTACTGACCGTGACCGAAGAATCCCTGTCTGCCGGAACCGCTGAGTCCGCCGGAACAACCGCTTCTGCCGGAACTGCCGGGTCCGCGAAGCCGGCCAAACATCGGCGGCCCCGCGTCGCCGTGCTCTTTGGTGGCCGATCCAGCGAGCACGCGGTCAGCTGCGTGACGGCGGCCGGCGTCATGGGCGCCATCGACAAGAGCAAGTACGACGTCGTCCCCATCGGGATAGCCAAGTCAGGCCAGTGGGTGATTCCCTCGGCTGACATCAGCCAGTGGTCGCTGAGCGCCTCGGCCTTGCCTGAAGTGCTGCCTTCCGGCAAGACCGTAACCCTCGCCGAGGTGGGCGGAGCCCACCAATTGATCGTCACGGCGCCAAATGCGGTGCCCGAGGAACTGGGCTCCGTGGACGTCGTCTTTCCGCTCCTGCACGGCCCGTGGGGCGAAGACGGCACCATCCAGGGCCTCTTGGAGCTCTCGGACACCCGCTACGTTGGAGCGGGAGTCCTCGCATCCGCCGTCGGCATGGACAAGCACTACATGAAGGTCGTTTTCGAGGCCGCCGGGCTTACCGTGGGACCGTATGTCGCCGTCACTGACCGCGAATGGATCAACGACGCCGAAGCCGTGCGCAAGCGCGTGGACCGTCTCGGCTTTCCCGTCTTCGTGAAGCCCGCCCGCGCCGGTTCCTCGATGGGAATTTCCAAGGTTGATTCGATGGATGATTTGGATGCCGCCATCGAAGAAGCACGGCGGCACGACCTCAAGCTGGTGATCGAGGCCGGGATTGTCGGCCGCGAAATCGAGTGCGCAGTCCTTGAAGGACGTGGCACTGCGGCCCCGCGAACCTCCATGCCGGGGGAAATCGCCGTCGCTCCAGGAGAACACGAGTTCTACGACTTCAACGCCAAATATGTGGAGGACGGCGCAGCAGCCCTTAGCTGCCCGGCCGACATTCCCGACGAGGCCATTGCGCGCGTCCGCGAGCTCGCGGCGGCCGCGTTCGATGCGGTCGGTGCCGAAGGCCTCAGCCGCGTGGACTTTTTCTACACTCCGAACGGCGAACTTATCATCAACGAGATCAACACGATGCCCGGATTCACCCCGAAGAGCATGTATCCGCAAATGTGGGCGGCTTCCGGGTTGGGCTATGCCGAGTTGATCGACGAACTCATCTACCTGGCGCTCAACCGCAAAACCGGCCTGCGCTGATAGCCGGCCGGCGCCGACGACCGGCCTGGGCTGAGCCTGCTACTTGCCGGGGGTGCTCGTGGGCAGGTTCTGCAGCAGCTCAGGCTGGCCGACGCATTTGCGCACGGCCTTGATTTTCGCCGCCGCAGGCGCCAGATCGGCAAGGACCGTGGCGGAGCTGATCTTGTTCGGGTCCATGAGGATTTCCGTGGCGGGCTCGCGCCCGTACGTGGTCAGGGTCCATACCGGGTCGCCTTCCTTGATGACCCAGTCGACGTCGTTGACGGTGACGCAGCGGTCGGTGGTGGGGCCGGGGACGTTGACGCCGCAACGCAGAATCAACACCGACGGGTCGCCCCATGCCGCCGTGGCCTGGCTATTGGTCTTCCGCAGGGCGGCGTCGCCGATGGTGTCCGGGAGCGAAACCATCATGGGCGCGCAGGCAGCATTCGCGGCATCGGCCGCGGGCTTCACGTCGACCACGGGGGAGCAGGCTGCAAGGGCAAGAACCGAAGCCGCCGCGGCTGTCAAGGAACAGAGGGCGCGGACGTACACAGCGGCTTTCGTTTGATGCATTGATCAAGCCTATCGCGGCTGCGGCGAGCCGAGGATCGGGGAAGCGGGCGCCACGGACAGCTCTTTGTTGTCGGCGGTTCGCGATAGCGTAGAGCTGTGTCCAAAGAACAACAGACTGTCGGTGAGCTCTCCGAAGGCGAGCTCCTCGCGCGCATCTTTCCGCGCCTGAACCACAGCAACAGCGTGCTGCTCGGGCCGGGGGATGACGCCGCAGTCGTCGCCGCCCCGGATGGCCGGACCCTCATTTCCATCGACACCCAGACCCAGGACCAGGACTTCCGCCTGGAATGGAACAACGGATACCGGACTACAGGCTATGACGTCGGCTGGAAATCGGCAGCCCAGAATCTCAGCGACATCAACGCAATGGGTGGTACCGCCGTCTCCCTCGTCGTCAGCTTGACCATGCCGCCCGGCACCCCGGTGCAGTGGGTCGTGGACTTCGCGGATGGCCTCACGGCCGGCATCGTCGGCTTGGGGGCTGCCGATTGTTCGGTTGCCGGGGGAGACCTGGGCCGCGGCCGCGAAATCGCGGTGACCGTCGCCGTCGTCGGGACAATGCACGGACTCCCTGCTGTCTTGCGGTCCGGGGCCCGGCCGGGAGACATTCTGGCCCTTGCCGGAACTGTTGGACGTGCCGCAGCCGGTCTGGCCCTGCTCGAAAGCACCATACCCGTAGGCAAGCTGGACGCCGCCCAGCGCGCACTCATGGACAGCCAGTGCCGGCCGCAGCCGCCCCTCGCCGCAGGCCCGCAGGCTGCCAAGGCAGGAGCGACGGCCATGATGGACGTCTCCGACGGGCTCTTGCGCGACGGCTCCCGCCTCGCCGAAGCCAGCGGCGTCGCGCTCGACCTCGATCCCATCGCGCTCAAGGCACTCGCCGCACCCTTGGAAGCTGCCTCGGCTCCCCTTGGCCGCGATCCCATGGACTGGATCCTGGGCGGGGGAGAGGACCACGGCCTGCTGGTGACATTTCCAGCAGATGTTCAGCTACCTTCCGGCTTCACTGCGATAGGCTCGATCCAGGCCGTTGCCGAAGGACAGCACAGCGGCGTCCGGATAGCGGGAATGCCCGCTGACACCGTGGGATGGGATCACTTTGCAGACTAAGATTGCCGCCAATACGCACGCCATGAAGCGGTGGCTGGGCAAAGCGGAGACGACGCTCGGGAACCACAGCGACCGCCTCAACGCCATCAATATCTTCCCGGTGGCCGACGGCGACACCGGCACGAACCTCTACCTCACTGTCCGCTCCGCCGCGGCATCATTCGCAGATCGTTCCATCGCCGACGAACCGGTGAACGACGTCGGCGCCGTTCTGGCCGCGGCCGGACGGGTGGCGATGGAGCAGGCCCGGGGGAACTCCGGAACACTCTTTGCTGTCTTTTTGTGCGCAATGGCCGAGCCGCTGGTCGGGCACACCCGCCTCAGTGCGCCCCTGCTTGCCGCAGCCCTGAACCGGGCCCAGATCAGGGCATGGTCGGCCTTGAGCGAGCCGGTTCCGGGCACCATGCTCTCCGTTCTCGAGGCTGCCGCCAGGGCGGCAGGCGAATGCGATAGTGCCCACAACGGCGACGACAGCAACCAGGCGCTGGGCCTTGCCCTGGACGCCGCCGTCAATGCCGCGCTGGATGCTGTGGTGCAAACCGAGGAGCAACTCGCGCCGCTACACGCCGCGCACGTAGTGGATGCGGGTGGGGTGGGCATGCTCTTGATCCTGGACTGCCTGCGTTCGGCTGTGCTTGGGGAAGAACTCCAGGATGAGCTCCTGGACGGGCTGCACGGCTATGACCTGCAGGATCCGCACATCCATGCGGGAATGCCCGACGACGACGGCGTCGAGGTCATGTGCACCATCAGCCTTTCACCGTTGGACGCTGCCACGCTCCGTCAGCGGCTGGACGAACTTGGCGACTCCGTCATCATGAGCCAAGTGGGCAGCGCGAGCGGCCCATCGGGACCGAATGATGGCGGGGACGACGACGATGACGACGAGGACGCCGCAGAAGCCAGCTACCGGTGGCGCGTCCACGTCCACGTTCCGGAAGCTGAATCCGCCGTGGCAGTCATCCGCTCGCTCGGCGAGCCCACCGATATCTCCGTCAGCCAGCTCTCCATGCCGCGCGACCCAGGCCTTCCGGCAGGCCTGCACGGGCATGAATACTGAGCTTCACCTTCCCCTCGAGCGGAGGATCGGTAAACGCTCCGCGTCCGTCATCGAGAAGCACCTTGGCCTGGACACTGTCGGGGAGCTCCTGAACTACTTTCCCCGTCGTTACCTGAGCCGCGGGGAGCTGACGCCCATCAGTAAACTGCCGTTGGATGAAGAGGCCACCCTCATTGCCAGGGTGCTGTCCAATTCAACCCGCCAAATGCGGGCAAGGCGCGGATCTTTGACGGACGTCGTGGTGACGGACGAGGCCAGCGGTGAGCAGATTCCCGGAACCTTGAAGATCAGTTTCTTCAACGGCTTCCGCGCCCGCAATGAGCTTCAACCGGGCCGCAGGGTGATGTTCTCCGGCAAGGTCAGCCGCTACGGCGGATCGCTGGGCATGACCAATCCGGACTTCATGCTGCTCGACGAGGATCCGGAGCTGGCCGGTTCCGTCGATCCGGAAAAGCTTGCAGCCATGCCCATTCCCGTGTATCCGGCCACGGCGAAGCTCACCAGTTGGTCCATCCACAAGGTCATCACCACGCTGCTGGACACCATCGATGTGGACAGCATCCAGGATCCGCTGCCTGCCGAAATCGCGTTCCGGGAGAAATTCCTGGGGGTGGGGGACGCGTACCGGCTGATCCATTCTCCGGAAACGGCGGCTGACTGGCAGCGCGCCCGTGACCGGTTCCGCTACCAGGAGGCACTGGTTCTGCAGACTGCGCTGGCACGGCGGCGGGCCCAGTTGGCCGCAGAGGAGGCTACCGCTCGTCGGCCGGTGCCCGAAGGGCTCCTCGCTGCCTTCGACGGGCAGCTTCCGTTCACGTTGACTGCCGGCCAGGCCGCCGTCGGAAAGACGCTTTCCCACGAGCTGGCACAGGACTCGCCCATGAACCGCTTGTTGCAGGGCGAAGTTGGTTCCGGAAAGACGATCGTCGCCTTGCGGGCCATGCTGCAAGTGGTGGATGCCGGCGGGCAGGCGGCGCTGCTTGCCCCGACGGAGGTCCTCGCGGCACAGCACTTTGATTCCATCCGGAAGACCCTGGGCACGCTGTCCCGCGACGGTTTGTTCGGAGGTGCCGGGATGCTGGGCGGGGCCGGATTGTTGGACAGCGAGCCCGGGAGTGGACCCGGTACGGTCCAGGTCGCCTTGCTGACGGGCTCGATGCCGACTGCTGCCCGCAAGCAAGCCATGCTGGACGCGGCCTCGGGCAACGCCGGCATTGTGATCGGCACCCATGCGCTCCTGAGTGACAAAACCTCGTTCCAGGATCTCGGCCTG
Source organism: Arthrobacter sp. FW306-1B-G06A (assembly GCF_058781765.1). Lineage (NCBI taxonomy): Bacteria > Bacillati > Actinomycetota > Actinomycetes > Micrococcales > Micrococcaceae > Arthrobacter > Arthrobacter sp. FW306-1B-G06A. Next base: position 55,249 of record NZ_JBYSXB010000016.1, read on the forward strand.
ATCGTGGTGGACGAGCAGCACCGCTTTGGCGTGGAGCAGCGCGACGCCCTGCGGGCCAAGGCCAACCGGCCACCCCACCTGCTGGTGATGACGGCTACCCCGATTCCGCGCACTGTTGCCATGACCGTCTTCGGCGACCTCGAAACCTCCGTGCTGGACGAACTTCCTGCGGGCCGGGCGCCCATCTCCACCCATGTCGTCGGGCTCGCCGAAAACCCGGGCTGGGCGGCCAGGATCTGGAAACGCTCGCGGGAAGAGATCGACGCCGGCCACCAGGTGTACGTCGTGTGTCCCAAGATCGGAGACGACGACGACGGCGACTTCAGCCCGGGTGAAACGGAACCCAGCGACGCCGAACTTTCGGAGGAAGGCCCCGCGCGCGAGCTCGCCTCGGTGACCGCCGTCGTTGAAACGCTCAGCCAGGAGCCCGCCCTGCGCGGCGTCCGGGTGGAGCCCCTCCACGGACGGCAGGATCCGGCACTCAAGTCCGAAACCATGGCCTCGTTCACCGCCAACCAGACCCAGCTACTGGTGTCCACCACGGTCATTGAGGTGGGCGTGGACGTCCATAACGCCACCCTGATGGTGATCCTCGACGCCGACCGCTTCGGCATTTCGCAACTCCACCAGTTGCGTGGGAGGGTAGGCCGCGGTGGTCTTCCGGGGACTTGCCTGCTGGTCACGACGCTCGAACCCGGCCACCCAAGCCGCAGGCGCCTGGATGCCGTTGCTTCCACTACCGACGGCTTCGAGCTTTCCCAGGAAGACCTCAAGCTGCGCCGGGAAGGCGATATCCTGGGCGCTTCGCAATCCGGCGGGCGCTCCACCCTGAAGTTGTTGCGGGTCCTGGAGCATGAGGACGTGATCGCCCGCGCCCGCACCGATGCCCAGTGGCTCGTTGCCAACGATCCCGGACTGGAGGGCCAACAGGCCTTGGCCGCCGCAATTGACGAGTATCTGAACCCCGAAAAGGAGGCGTTCCTTGAACGCGGCTAAGGAATCTACGCCTGAAGGCACATCTGGGTGCGCCGGACCGGGAGGTGGCCGGTGAGCCGGATCATTGCCGGCGTGGTCGGCGGAAACCCGCTGGTCAGCGTCCCCGGAAACGCCACCCGGCCCACGACGGACCGCGTCAAGGAAGCGTTGTTCTCCCGGCTCGAGGCGCTCGACGCCATCGACGACGCCCGGGTTCTGGATCTTTATGCGGGTTCGGGGTCTCTCGGCATCGAAAGTGCAAGCCGGGGGGCGCGCACTGCCGAACTCGTGGAATTTGATGCACGCGCCTCCGAGGTCTGCCAGCGAAATGCAGACATGGCCAACCAAGTGCTGGGGCGAAGGACTGTCTCGGTCCTACGTTCCAAAGTGGAGTCCTTCCTGGAACGCGCGGCGGATGACGTCCTCTGGGACCTGGTGTTCCTGGATCCGCCGTACCCTTTGGATGAGCCTTCCCTCAAGGCTGTCCTCACCAAGCTTGCCTTCCACCTCGATGAAGGCGCGGTGGTGGTCGTCGAGCGTTCCTCACGGTCCCCGGAACCGGACTGGCCGGACACCCTGGAACGGTTTGCCGACAAAAAGTACGGCGAAACCAAGCTCTGGTTCGCCGAGCCCGTCTAGCGCTAGCCCGAAAGCCGGCGCTAGCCCGACAACCGGTCCAGTTCCACTCCGCTCAGTACGGCCGCCGGGTGCGGCCCCCGGGCCAGGAGTTCCGCTGTCCAGCCAGCCGGCCACGGCCGGCGCGTTCCCACCAGGATGATGTTGCCGGGATAGCGGCCGGCGAACATGCCAGCCTCAGCGAACGCGGCAACGTCCGGCACCGCCCGGCGCATCGCGGCGACCTGGCTGCGTACCAGGGTCAGGGCTGCTTCGTCGCCGACGTTGACGATGAGCACTCCATCGGGCCGGAGCCGCGCCGCGGCCTCTTCATAGAATTCCTGGCAGGCGATATGCGCCGGAGCCTCGGGACCGGAGAAGATGTCCAGGATCACGACGTCGAACTCGAGTTCCGCGGGCAGTTCGGCGAGTGTTTCGCGCGCGTCGCCGATATGGGTCTCCAAAAGGGTGCCGTCAGGCATGGGCAACTTCTGCAGCACGAAGTCGAGCAATTCACGTTCGAGTTCGACGGCGTGTTGGTCCGAACCTGGCCTCGTCGCCTGGATATAGCGGGCCAGGGTCAAGGCCCCAGCGCCGAGATGAAGTGCAGTGATTGCTTGTCCGGCCGGCGCGGCCAGATCCACCACATGGCCGATCCTGCGCAGGTATTCGTAGAAGATTTCCGCGGGTTCCGCGAGGTTGACATGGGATTGCTCGGCGTCGCCGATGCGCAGGATGTAGGCGCCGTCGATCAGCGTGTCGGCTTCGATTGCGGCATGCTGGCCGGTGGCCCGCAGGAATCGACGCCCCTCGTGATTTTGCCCCGTTGACACGGTCAGAGCTTGTTCCGCAGGGTGGCCAGCCGGGCGGCCGCTTCTTCCAATACTTCGGTCTTCTTGCAGAACGCGAACCGGAGCAGGCTGCGCGTCCTCTCCGCGCCTTCCGGGTGGCAAAACACGGGTACAGGGATGGCGGCCACTCCTACGAGCTCCGGAAGCTTTCGTGCCAAGTCCACGGAGTCCCTGATGCCGAGGGGCGCGGTGTCCACATTGATGAAGTATGTTCCCTGCGGCGTGTAGACGCCGAAGCCGGCGGCCCGCAGTCCCTCGGCCAGGATGTCACGCTTGTGCTGGAGGTTGGACGCGATACCGCTATAGAACTCATCGGGAAGGGCAAGGCCCGCTGCGATCGCACTTTGGAAGGGGGTGCCGGAACTGTAGCTGAGGAATTGTTTGACGGTGCGGATCGCCGCCACAAGGTGGGCGGGTCCGCTGAGCCAGCCGATCTTCCAGCCGGTGAACGAGAACGTCTTGCCGGCCGAGGAAATCGTGACGCTTCGTTCGGCCGCTCCGGGGATACCGGCGACCGGAAGGTGCTGCACACCGAAGGTGAGGTGCTCGTAGACTTCATCGCTGAGGATCACGGCATCGTATTTCCGGGCGAGTTCGACGACGCGTACCAGCACCTCGCGCGGGAAGACCGCCCCCGTGGGATTGTGCGGGTTGTTGAGCAGCACAACCTTGGTGCGCTCGCTGAATGCCGATTCCATGGCATCCACGTCCGGAAGGAAGTCCGGTGCCAGCAAGGGAGCGGTCACATGCTTGGCCCCGGCAAGTCCGATGATGGCGCCATAAGAGTCATAGAAGGGCTCGAAAGTCAGGACCTCGTCGCCGGGCTCGATGAATGCGAGCAATGCGGCGGCGATGGCCTCGGTGGCTCCGGTGGTCACAACGACCTCCGTCTGCGGGTCCGGGGTCAGTCCGTAGAAGCGTTCCTGGTGTGCGGCGATGGCCTCGCGAAGTTCAGGGATGCCCTTGCCGGGAGCGTACTGGTTGGCTCCCGCCGTAATGGCCGCCTGGGCTGCTGCCTTGATTTCCGCCGGCCCGTCCTCGTCCGGGAATCCCTGGCCCAGGTTGATGGCGCCGGTGGACATCGCCAGGGTGGTCATTTCTTCGAAGATGGTCACTCCTAGGCTGCCGTCGGCCGAAAGCAGGTTGGCTCCGCTGGCGGCTCGCTGCCATGGCGCGGCGGACGTGTTCTGGCTGAGAGAGGCCGGGCTCGTCACTGTGGGGTTGCCTTCCTGGGTGCTGGCTTCCGGCTCGTCCGGCCCGCCGTTTCAGCCATGGTATCGCCATAGTGCCTGCGGCCCCGGATGGGGTAGGTTCGAACCATGAGACGCGCTGTGTGCCCTGGCTCCTTCGACCCTATCCACAACGGACATCTGGAAGTCATCGCAAGGGCCGCCGGCTTGTTCGATGAAGTCGTCGTCGCGGTGTCCACCAACTACGCGAAGAAGTACCGCTTCAGCTTGGAAGAGCGCATGGACATGGCCCGGGAGACCCTGGCTTCCTTGCGGGGGATCATCGTGGAGCCCATGGGTGAGGGACTGCTCGCCGAATACTGCAGGCACCGGGGAATTTCGGCGATAGTGAAGGGCTTGCGTTCGTCCTCGGATTTTGACTACGAACTTCCCATGGCCACCATGAACCGCCAGTTGTCCGGCGTCGAGACCGTCTTTCTTCCGGCGGAGGCCCATTACCTGCATTTGTCGTCCACGCTCATCAAGGAAATCTCCCTCCTGGGCGGGGATGTCTCCGATTTCGTGCCTAAATCGGTGCTCAGGAGGCTCCTTGCTGGCGGGTCGGCAGCGGAGTAGCCCCGCAACGGGTAAGCTGGATCGGTACCTCGGGCAGAACGCGTTGTAATTGACCCGGTTTGAGTCCGCTCGCGCGTTCAGGCTAAGATGGTACGTCGGTCATATGTTCTACAGGAGTTCTCATTAAGCGAGATGCAAGTTCGCCCTTGACGCTGGACGTCAAGGACCTCGGACGTAGTCCAGGAAGCATGCGGACGCTCACGGAACATGTACCCGCGCCAAGTGACCTTGGCGTGGCACTCATTGGCGTTCAGGAAGGCTCGGATATCGAGCTCGACTTGAGGCTTGAGGCCGTACACGAAGGAATTCTGGTATCTGGAACCGTATTCGCTGAAGTCAAGGGCGAATGCGGACGATGCCTGGATCCCCTTGCGTATGACCTTGAGGTCAATGTGCAAGAACTTTTCTTCTATGAGGGCGTCGAGCTTTCGGACGAAGAAGACGATGAAGAGCAACGTCGAGTCGAGCACGATCTAATCGATCTTGAACCGGTGTTGCGGGACGCGGTTGTAACCATGCTGCCGTTCCAGCCGGTGTGCCGGGAAGACTGCCAGGGCCTCTGCTCAATATGCGGAGTGCGTCTGGAAGACGAGCCGGGGCACCACCACGAGGACCTGGATCCTCGCTGGGCTGCCCTAGCTGAACTGGCTAAGACCGACCGGCAAACTGATTAGTAAGTGCTGACTAAAAGAGAAATGAGATAGCCGTGGCTGTTCCCAAGCGGAAAATGTCTCGCGCAAATACACGCGCCCGCCGTGCCCAGTGGAAGGCAACTGCCCCCAACTTGGTCAAGACCATCGAAAACGGCCAGGTTGTTTACAGCCTGCCGCACCAGGCAAAGGTCGTCACCGACTCTGCCGGGACTGCGCTGTTCCTTGAATACAAGGGCCGCAAGGTCGCTGACGTCTAAATCCGCCACAAGGCTGACAAAGGATGTCTTCAACTGAAGAGCTTCTGAAGCGTCTCGGTGTCTCCATTGACGCCGAGACGCTTCGTCTTGCTCTGACACATCGTTCATACGCGTATGAAAATGGCGGGATCCCCACCAACGAGCGCCTCGAGTTCCTGGGCGACTCCATCCTGGGCTTTTCCGTGACCGATTCGCTCTATCGCGACAACCCGGCACTGCCGGAAGGCGAACTCGCGAAGCGACGCTCCGCCGTCGTCAGCACCCGCGCGTTGGCGGGTATCGGCCGGGACCTCGGCATCGGCGAATTCATCTACCTCGGGCAGGGCGAAAGGCTCACCGACGGTAAGAACAAGTCTTCAATTCTTGCGGACACCATGGAAGCGCTCATCGGCGCCACCTATCTTTCCAACGACATTGAGACCGCCCGGCAGCTCGTCATGCGGCTCGTTGGTCCCTTGCTGAAGGACGCCGCAGCCCTTGGGGCCGGCACCGACTGGAAGACAAGTATGCAGGAGCTTGCCGCGAGCCGCCAGCTCGGGTCCATCTACTATGCCGTCGAAGGCTCCGGCCCGGACCACGCGCGCAGCTTTGAGGCAGTGCTCCAGATCGGCGGCACCGCCTACGGCAAAGGCACGGGCCACTCCAAAAAGGAAGCCGAGCAGGAAGCCGCCGCAGATGCGTGGCGCACGCTTAACAGCAAGGTCACGCTGAACAGCAAAGCCGACTCTCCGGCTGATCCTGCGCACAGCGCCTGATTCCACATGCCGGAACTGCCCGAAGTCGAAGTGGTCCGCCGCGGCCTGGCACGTTGGGTGCGCGGCCGGACCATTACCTCCGTGGAGGTCCTCGACCCCCGTTCCATCCGCCGTCACGCGTTGGGCACGGAAGACTTCATCGGCAACCTTGAGAACTCCACGGTTTTGGATGTCGTCCGCCGCGGCAAGTTCCTGTGGATGCCGCTGAGGACCGAGGAACCCCGCAGCACCGGCGAGGCCGTGTCCGGCGACGCGATGCCCGGCGTCGCGCTGATGGCACACCTCGGCATGAGCGGGCAGCTCCTCATGCAGGACCCTGCCGTCCCCGACGAGAAGCACCTCAAAGTCCGTCTCCGTCTCAGCAGCTCCGACGGCATGCCCGAGGAGTTGCGGTTTGTGGACCAGCGGATTTTCGGCGGACTGTTTGTCACGTCCCTTGTACCGACCTTCGACGGCGGTCCCGGCGGCCAAGGCGAGACGCCACTTCCCGAAATTGCCGAAGAAGCCTCGCACATCGCCCGCGATCCGCTGGACCCGCACTTTTCCTTTGACGACTTCTACCGCAAGGTCAAAGCCCGCAAGACCGGGCTCAAGCGTGCCCTGTTGGATCAGGGAGTCGTCTCCGGGATAGGCAACATCTACGCCGACGAATCGCTCTGGCGGGCCAAGCTGCACTATGCCAAACCGACAGACACCCTCAAGCGGGCCGATGCCGTGAGGCTCGTCGATGCCGCGAAGGAAGTCATGAGCGACGCCCTCGCAGCCGGCGGGACGAGCTTCGATTCGCTTTACGTCAATGTCAACGGAGTTTCGGGATACTTCGCCCGGTCCTTGGATGCCTATGGACGGACGGGCGAGCCGTGCAGGCGTTGTTCCGCCGTTGGACTTCCAGGTGTGATCAAACGCGAGCAATTCATGAACCGCTCCTCGTACACGTGCCCGATCTGCCAGCCGAAGCCGCGCAACGGCCGCTGGTAGCGCGGATTCGCCGGTTTGCCCCGCAAATCCAGGGATTTCCGCCGTCGGGCAGTAGATTTAGCCGTAAAGTAGCCACCGGCGACATTGAAAGAGATTCGAAACACCTTGCATCTGAAAAGTTTGACTGTCCGGGGATTCAAGTCGTTCGCGTCGGCCACGACGTTCGACTTCGAGCCAGGCGTCACCGCCGTTGTTGGCCCCAACGGTTCGGGCAAGTCCAATGTGGTTGACGCGCTGGCCTGGGTCATGGGCGAACAGGGCGCCAAGACCCTGCGCGGCGGCAAAATGGAAGACGTCATCTTCGCCGGCACATCGGGGCGGCCTCCGCTGGGCCGCGCGCACGTTGCCCTGACGATCGACAACGCCGACGGCGCCCTGCCGATCGAATACAGCGAAGTCACCATTTCCCGCACGCTCTTCCGGACCGGCGGATCCGAGTACGCCATCAACGGATCGCCCTGCCGCCTCCTGGACATCCAGGAATTGCTCTCGGATTCAGGCCTTGGCCGGGAGATGCATGTGATCGTGGGGCAGGGGCAGCTGGACCGCGTCCTGCACGCCACCCCCGAGGACCGCAGGGGATTCATTGAAGAAGCCGCAGGTATCCTCAAGCATCGGCGTCGCAAGGAAAAGACCGTCCGCAAGCTGGAAGCCATGCAGGCGAACCTGCAACGCCTTGGTGACCTCACGGCGGAAATCCGTCGTCAACTCACGCCGCTGGGCAAGCAGGCCGAAGTCGCCCGCCGCGCCCAGACCGTGCAGTTCGACGTCCGCGACGCCAAGTCCCGGCTGCTGGCCGATGATCTAGTCCGGCACACCCGGGCGTTGGAGAAGGATGTCGCCGACGAGGCCGCGTTGAAAGAGCGCCGCGAGGTAGTGGAAGCGGAGCTCGCCGCAGGCCGCCAACGCCAGATCCGCCTCGAGCAGCTCGCGGCCGAGGCGACACCCCGGCTCAATGCGGCCAGGGACGATTGGTACCAGCTGTCCGCAACCAGGGACCGGCTCCGCGCCTTGGGATCGCTCGCGACCGAGCGTCGCCGCCTCCTCGGCGCCTCCGACGCTGCCCCGGATTCAGGCCGCGATCCGGACCATCTGGACCGGCAGGCCGCCCGGGTCCGGCAGGAACAATTGGAGCTTGAGCACGACATCCTGGCGAAGCAAGCGGGCCTGCTTGAGGCAACCGCAGCCAAACAGGACGCCGAGAACCTGGCCGCCGCCGAGGACAAACGCCTGACGGCCGTGTTGCGGGCAGCCGCCGATCGCCGTGAAGGCCTCGCGAAGCTCGTCGGTCAATTGGCCGCCGCACGCTCCCGGGCCGAGGCGGCTGAGGCTGAGCGGGGCAGGCTCAGGGAATCGCTGGCAGCCGGTGAGGAACGTCGTCGCCACGCGCAAAGCGAATTTACGGCCCTCGAGTCGCAAGTGGCCGGCGTCGAAGACGGCGAAGAAAGCCTCGACGCCGAATACGAAGACGCCAGCGCCCTTCTTGACGAGATCAACGCCGAGATTGAGGCGTTGAAGGCTGCCGAACGCGATGAAGTCCGCGAACGCGATGCGCTCACCGCCCGCCGTGATGCCTTGCAGCTTGGACTCAACCGCAAGGATGGCTCCTCGCGGCTTCTGTCCTCGGACCACCCCGGTGTGTTGGGCCCGCTCGCTTCCCTCCTGAGGGTGGAGCCCGGGTATGAGACTGCCGTGGCCGCAGCACTTGGCAGTGCTTCCGACGCCGTCGTGGTGGCGGACGGCGCGGGGGCCGTCGCCGCGATGCGGCTCTTGAAGGACGCCGACGCCGGACGCGCCTCGCTTTTGGTGGCAGGCGCTGTGCCCTCTGCGGGTCCCGAGGCTGGCCTGCCGGAGTCGCCGATGCTGCCCGACGGCGCTCGCTGGGCCGCCGAGTTGGTGGCGGCTGACGCTCCCGAAGCGAGAGGCGTCATGACCCTCCTGGCGTCCACCGCCGTCGTCGACGACTTGGAAACGGCGGCCAGCCTCATTGCCGGCAACCCGGGGCTTACCGCAGTGACCCGGGAAGGAGATGTCTTCAGGGCACTGACGGTGGACGGTGGATCGGCCACGGCGCCGTCGCTCCTTGAAGTCCAGGCCGCAGTGGACGACGCCGATGCCCGGCTCCTGGAGCTCGCCACCCGTCTTGAGCGGGGAAAGTTCGCCCTGGCTGGAGCCGAAGCACGCCGGGCCGATGCCCAGGAACGGGCGAACGCGGCGCTCGACAAACTCCACGATTCGGATGCCCGCCTGGCTGCCGTCGCCGAACGGCTTGGCCACTTGAATTCCCAGTTGCGCAGCGCCGTCGCGGAGCGCGATCGAATGGCGGAGTCCCTCGCCAAGGCCGAACTGAACATCGCCGTGGCAGAGGAGTCCCTTGAGCTTGCGGCGGAACGGTTGGCCGCAGCAGAAGAGGCCCCCCAGGAGGAAGAGCCGTCCACGGAGCAACGCGATGCCTTGGCCAGGGCTGCCAGCGAAGCACGGTCCCGTGAGATGGAGGTCAGGCTGGGCTTGCGGAGCGCTGAAGAACAGCTCGCCGCGACCAGCAACCGGGCCGCCTCCTTGGAGCGGGCCGCCGCGAGCGAACGGCGGGCACGGGAGGAAGCTGCGCGCCGGGCCTTGCGTCGCAAAGCGCAAGCCGAGCGGGCTTCCGCCGTTGCTTCCGCCGTCGAACAGACCGTGCGTTTCGTTGACGTGTCAGTGGACCTGGCCGCCCGCGCCCGGGACGTCGCCGAGGCCGTCCGGGAGCAGCGCGAAAAGGAACTCGCTGATGTCCGGAGCAGCAATGAGAAGTTGGCCCAGGAGCTGGCGGGACTGACGGACTCCGTCCACCGCGACGAACTCGCGCGAGCCCAGCAACGGCTCAGGATCGAAACGCTGGAAACCCGCGCCATCGAGGAGCTTGGCCTGTCGGCGGAACAACTCGTGGCCGACTTCGGTCCGGAGCAGCCCGTTCCCGTGCCCGCGGCTGCCGTGGACAAGTGGGCCGAACTCCGCGCGCCGGTGGACGAGGACGGGAACGCCATCGTCGAGGGTGTTCCCTTCGTCCGCGCCGAGCAGGAGAAACGGCTCCGCAAGGCCGAAAGGGACCTCGCAGCCCTTGGCAAAGTGAACCCCCTGGCGCTTGAGGAATTCGCCGCACTCGAGGAGCGCCACCAATTCCTGAGCACGCAGCTGGAAGACCTCAAGTCCAGTCGCAAGGACCTTTTGGACATCATCAAGGAGGTGGACAACCGCGTCCAGCAGGTCTTTGCCGAGGCCTTCGCCGATACCTCCAAACAGTTCGACCACGTCTTTGCGCGGCTCTTCCCCGGCGGTGAAGGCAAGTTGGTGCTGACGGACCCCAACGACATGCTGACCACCGGCATCGAGGTGGAGGCACGGCCTGCCGGGAAGAAGATCAAGCGGTTGTCCTTGCTTTCCGGTGGCGAACGGTCGTTGACGGCTGTCGCGCTGCTCGTGGCGATTTTCAAGGCGCGGCCTTCGCCGTTCTACGTCATGGACGAAGTGGAAGCCGCGTTGGACGATACGAACCTGGGCAGGCTGATCACGATTTTCGAAGAGCTGCGCGAGTCCAGCCAGCTGATTGTCATTACGCACCAGAAGCGGACCATGGAAGTCGCGGACGCCCTCTACGGAGTGACTATGCGGGGCGACGGCGTGTCCACCGTCATCAGCCAAAGGCTCGGTGCCGAGGTCTAGCTTTGTGAGAAGCTAGGGGAGTGAACGATCTCCTCCCCATTATTTTGTCCATTGTCGCTGCCATCGTGGTGGTCGGAGGGCTGATTCCTGTCCTGCTCAAGGTGCGGAAGTCCTCCTCGACTTACGCTGGAAAGCGCGACGCCAACGACCCCGCCGACAAGGCGCCGGCAGGCGGCGGAACGATCGTCGACGACGCCCCCGGGATCGCGCCGGATCGCACGGCGCCCGGGCCAGTCGTCGAACCCGCCGACCTCGCCGTACCGGAGACCGACGTTCCGGACGACGCCGCGGGACTGGAACTTATCCAGGTGGAGACCCCTGCGCCTGTCGAGGGCCGCCTCAACCGGCTTCGCGCGCGGTTGGTCAAATCGAACAGCATTCTCGGGAAGGGTCTCCTGGCCCTGCTTTCGAGCGACAAGATCGACGAAAACGTCTGGGACGAAGTCGAAGAGACACTGCTGCTCGCCGACCTCGGCACCGAGCCCACCATGCAGCTGGTCGATGCCTTGCGTGCGCGGGTCAAGGTCCAAGGCACCCGTAGCCCCGAGGATGTCAAGGCCCTCCTGCGCGAGGAACTCATCAAGCTCGTGGATCCCACGATGGACCGCAGCCTGAACGTGGAACGCAAGGGAGCCCACCCGGCCATCATGATCGTCGTCGGCGTCAACGGGGTGGGCAAGACCACCACCGTCGGCAAGCTGGCGCGCGTTCTCGTCGCCGAAGACAAGGACGTCCTGCTGGGCGCGGCCGACACCTTCCGCGCAGCGGCTGCCGAGCAGCTCGCTACGTGGGGCCAGCGTGTCGGCGTCGCAACCGTCCGGTCGCACGTCGTCGGCGCAGACCCAGCCTCTGTCGCCTATGAAGCCGTCAAGTCCGGCATTGAGCAGGAAGTGGATGTCGTCATGATCGACACCGCCGGCCGCTTGCAAAACAAGGTTGGCCTCATGGACGAGCTCAGCAAGGTCAAGCGCGTCATCGAGAAGCTGGCCGAAGTGGACGAAGTCCTGCTCGTACTGGATGCGACCACCGGACAGAACGGCCTGAACCAGGCCAAGGTCTTCTCCGAGGTAGTCAACATCACGGGAATCGTGCTTACGAAGCTGGACGGTACCGCGAAGGGCGGGATCGTCGTCGCGATCCAAAAGGCCCTCGGCGTGCCGGTCAAGCTTGTTGGACTGGGCGAAGGCCCGGACGACCTCGCGCCGTTCGAGGCCGAAGCCTTCGTCGACGCCCTGCTGAACTAGCCGCCCTGCCCAACTAGATAGCAGTTGTTGTCGTTTTCAAGGCTCTTAACGACATCTACTGCTAGCTAGTTGGGTGAGTCGACGCTTTCCTGGCCGCGCTGCATCGGCTCGCGTGCCGCGGACCAGCCGACGGCGGCGAGCAGGAGGAGGCCGCCGGTTGCGCCGAAGGCCCAGCCGTAGCCAAGTCCATCAGCCACGAGGCCGACGAGGACAGGGCCAACAATAGCTCCGGCGTCGGAGGCCATCTGGAAAACCGCCAGCACCTTGCCGCCGGAACGGCCACGGCCGATGATGTCCCCGACGGCGGCCTGCTGGGCCGGGTTCAGCAAGCCGGAGCCGAAGCCGGCAGCAGCCGACGCAGCGAAAAACGCGGGAAGATTGCCGGTCAACCCGATGGTCGCGGTGGCCAGGCCGGTGACTATCAAGCCCAGCAGCATCATGGGCTTCCGGCCGAAACTATCAGCCATGCGGCCGGAGAAGGTCAGCGCCAGCGCGTTTCCTCCCGCGAACACGGCCAGCGCCCAACCCGCCGAGGCGGAGCCTCCGGCCAGCACAACCACTGCGAACAAGGGGACAGTGGCCATTCGCACACCGAAGGTCGCCCAGCCATTGCTGAAACTGGAGAACAGGGCGGCCCGGTAGGCAGAATCGCCCAAAGCCTCCTTCATGCGCATTGCCGGCCCCGCCGCGCCGCCTTGCTTCGCTCCCCCTGAACGTCCCGTCAACTGCGTGCGAACAACCAAGGCCGCCAGGACCAAGGCTGCCGCGTAGGCGAGGAAGGGGACGCGCAGGCCGAAGCCGGCCAGCAGCCCGCCAACCACGGGACCCAGGACGCTGCCGATCAGGAATGCGGAGGCGTACGCGCCGGAGACCCGTCCGCGGCTTTCCGGAGGGGCGAGCCTGATCAAGAGGCCCATCGCCGCAACCGTGAACATCACGGAACCGGCTCCGCCAAGGCCCCGGAAGACCAGCAGCTGCCAATAGTTCTGGGCGAAGGCGCAGGCTGCAGTCGACGCAGCCACAATCAGCAACCCTGCGATGTACACGGGACGCTCGCCGAACCGACCCATCAGGGCACCCCCGGCCGGAGCGAACACCAAGCGCATGAACGCGAAAATGCTCACGATCACCGCGGCTGCCGTTGCTCCGACGTCGAACGTCGTGGCGAACTGGGGGAGTACGGGCGCCACGAGGCCGAAACCCAAGGCAATCAGGAACGCTGCCGCCAACATCACCTTGATGTCCCGTGGCATTGCAGCCTTCGCGGCCCTCGCTCCTTGATTGGCGGGGGATTCGGGGCTTGCAGTCATGGTGTCGGGGTCCTCTGGGTAGTACGAGCGCGGGGAAAGTGGAACTGACGAAACATATCCGTAACAAGGGTGATATGCACCATTTACGTTCGAGAAGTTCTTGTAACAGCCCCGCAATCTAAAACCTTCGCAGGTGAAACACTGCCCCGCAAAACTCTTATGTAGAACGCAAATGCGTTGGGACAGGCGGCTCAGCCCGCAACTAAAAGCAGAGAGGACGTAGACATGGACTTCACCGCCGGTCTCGTTTGGCTCCTGGTCGCATCAGCCTTCGTGCTGTTCATGACCCCGGGCCTGGCATTCTTCTATGGCGGCATGACCCGTGCCAAGGCCGCCCTGAACATGATGATGATGAGCTTCATCGCCATCGGCACAGTGACCCTCGTATGGGTCCTGTGGGGCGCCTCGATGTCCACAAGCAACACGGACAACTTCTTCCAGATCTTCGCGAATCCGTTCAGCCACTTCGGTCTGCACAACTTCACCGATCCGGCAGACCTCCTCCACGTTGGATACGCCGCAACCTTCGCGATCATCACCGTCGCCCTCATCTCCGGTGCCATCGCGGACCGCGCCAAGTTCTCGGCCTGGACGCTGTTTACCCCGATCTGGGCCACCCTCGTCTACGCACCCCTGGCCTACATGGTCTGGGGCGGCGGCCTCTTCTCGGCAACCGGCTGGTTCGGCCAGACTTTCGCTCCCGTCATCGACTTCGCCGGTGGCACCGTGGTGCACATCAACGCCGGTGTGGCCGGCCTCATCCTCGTCCTGATCATCGGCAACCGCAAGGGCTTCGGCAAGGACCCGAACCACCGCCCGCACAACGTGCCCCTGGTCATGCTCGGTGCAGCCATCCTCTGGTTCGGCTGGTTCGGCTTCAACGCCGGTGCCGCCGCAAACGTGCAGCAGGCTGGCCTGATCTGGATCAACACGCTCGTCGCACCGGCAGCGGCCATGCTCGGCTGGCTTGTCGTGGAGCGCATCCGTGACGGCCACCCCACGTCGCTTGGTGCGGCATCGGGCGTCGTCGCCGGCCTGGTTGCCATCACCCCGGCTTGCGCCAACGTTTCCCCGCTCGGCGCCATCGCACTCGGTATTGCAGCCGGCGTCGCCTCGGCCCTTGCTGTCGGCCTGAAGTTCAAGCTCGGCTACGACGACTCCCTGGACGTCGTCGGCGTCCACCTGGTGTCCGGCATCATCGGCACCGTGGCCATCGGCTTCCTCGCCACCCCGACCCAGGGTCCCGCAGGCCTGTTCTACGGCGGGGGGACCACCCAGCTGGTTGCACAGTCGCTCGCAGCGCTTTGCTCGATCGTCTTCACCGGCGTGATGACGTTCATCATCGCCTACCCGATCCACAAGCTCATGGGCTTCCGCATCTCCGAACGCCAGGAGATCGCCGGTGCAGACCTCAGCCTGCACGCCGAGACGGCGTACGAGTTCGGTGTCGGCGGCCACGGCGGAAGCTTCCAGCCCCTTCACGACCTCATCACCGGCAAGGTATCGTCCGAAGCAGCTGACGAAGCATCCGTATCAGGCAAGGAGAGTGTCCAGGCATGAAACTCATTACGGCGATCGTCCGCCCGGAGAAGCTCGACGCCATCCGCGAGGGGCTCGAAGCATACGGGGTACAGGGACTGACGGTCAGCGCGGCCAGCGGCTACGGCCGGCAGCGTGGTTACACCGAGGTGTACCGCGGGGCCGAGTACAACGTGGATCTGCTTCCCAAGATCCGCGTGGAGGTCCTGGCCACGGATGAGCAGGCAGACGACATCCTCGATGTCCTGATTGCTTCCTCCAATACCGGCCGTGCCGGTGACGGCAAGGTCTGGACCGTGGACGTCTACGAAGCAGTCCGTGTCCGCACAGGCGAGCGAGGCGCAGCAGCCATCTAAGGCCCAACGCAAAGGAGGGGCCGGATACCTGGAAAGGTACCCGGCCCCTCTTGCGTGTGCCCTTGCGCAGGAGCGCAGGAGCGTGGCCGCCTGGTTAGTCCCCGACGGCGGTGGGCCAGTCCACGGGACCCGGCCCGCCGGCGTCGTACTTTTCGAGCGGCACGGAATCCTTGGCCCAGGCCTTGAGCACGGGCTCGATGATCCGCCAGCAGTCGACGGCGGTGTCGCCGCGCACCGAGAGCAGCGGATCGCCGGTAATGACGCCTTCCAACACTTCTCCGTAGGGCAGCAGATCGGAGGCATTCAGTTCTGCGTTGAGCGTCACTCGATCGAGAGTAAAGATATTTCCGGGACCGTTGACGTCGACGTCGATCTGCAAGGTGTCAGGACCGAAGCCGATGCGCAGCTGGTTGGGGGAGTCCACACCCTCGAATCCGGACGGCAGGTGCGGGACGGGCCGGAAGGTGACGATCGCCTCTTTCCGCGCGGCACCCAAAGCCTTTCCCGAGCGCAGGATGAAGGGGACGCCTTTCCAGCGCCAGTTATCGATTCCCACTTCGACTTCTGCTAGCGTCTCCGTTTCCCGTGCAGGGTCCACGCCCGCTTCGGCGACATAGTCCGGCACGTCCCGGTCGCCGATCCGGCCGGCGGTGTAGCGCGCCCGTCGGGTGGACTTCTTGTAGGGCGCGGTGATGCTGCTCGCACGCAGCACCGTTGAAATGGCGTCGCGGAGATCGCGCTCGCCGATGGTGGAGGGGGCATCGATGGCAAGCAATGCCATGATGTGGAGCAAATGGCTCTGGATCATGTCCTTGAGGGCGCCGGCTCCGTCGTAGTAGCGGGCACGCCCTTCGAGTGCGAGGTCTTCGTCGAAGATGATCTCCACTTTTTCGATGTGGTCCCGGTTCCACACCGGCTCCAGGAACCTGTTGGCGAAGCGCAGGCCCAGGATGTTGAAGACGGTGGCCTTGCCAAGGAAGTGGTCCACGCGGTGGATGTGGTCTTCCGGGACCAAAGCGGCGAGGGTCTTGTTGAGTTCACGGGCGGATTCGGAGCTGGATCCGAAGGGTTTCTCCATCACCAGGCTTGTTTCGGGAGGGAGCTGCTGGGCGGTGAGGACCTCGCAGGCCTTCTGGCTGATGTGTGGAGGCAAAGCGAAATAGACGGCGATTGGTGCTTCAAGCCCGGCCAGGAGCGTCGCGAGCTGGCCGTCCGCCGTGACATCCACTTGATGGTATTCGGTACTTTTCTCCAGTGCCGCGATTGTTTTCTTGCCTGCGGCACTTGCACCCTTGGCTGCCTCCTCGAAGGCGTCGCCCACGCGTTTGGTCCATTGTTCGGGCGTCCATGGGTCGGAGCCCGCTCCGACAAGCTTCAGGCCGTCCGCGAGGCCGCTTGCCACGAGCCTGGCGAGGCCCGGCAACAGCAATCGGCCCGTCAGATCTCCGGAGGCGCCTAGGATGAGCAACGTATTTACTGTTGTTTTGCTGGTCACTGTGCCAGCATGCCATCTTGCAGGCGCGTCTTGGTACCCTAGATAGTCGAGTCCCTCAGTTGAGTCAGATTTGTTTGGGGCAGGAATCGTCAAGATATTGGTGCGTCGAAACGGCCGCCATTCGTAGACCATTGAAAGAAGTGCACGGCGCGTGTTCAATTCACTCTCTGACCGGTTGACAGCAACCTTCAAGAATCTCCGTGGCAAGGGCCGCCTCACTGAGGCCGACGTCGACGCCACCGTCCGCGAGATCAGGCGTGCCCTTTTGGACGCCGACGTTGCCGTGCCCGTGGTCCGCGAGTTCACTGGCCGCATCCGTGAACGCGCCTTGGGCGCCGAAGTTTCCGCGGCACTGAACCCGAGCCAGCAGATCGTCAAGATCGTCAATGAGGAACTCCAGGAGATCCTCGGGGGCGAGACCCGCCGTATCCGCTTGGCGAAGACCGGCCCCACCATCATCATGCTCGCCGGGTTGCAGGGTGCGGGTAAGACCACCCTCGCGGGCAAGCTTGCCAAATGGCTCAAGGCGCAAGGCCACAGCCCTGTGCTCGTTGCCGCCGACCTCCAGCGTCCAAACGCCGTTACGCAGCTCCAGATTGTCGGCGAACGCGCCGGCGTACCTGTGTTCGCTCCGCACCCCGGCACCACCTCGGATCTGGATGTTCCCGACGGCGACCCCGTCGCCGTCGCACGCGCCGGCGTCGACGAAGCCCGGCAGAAGCTGCACGACGTCGTGATCGTGGACACCGCGGGACGCCTCGGCGTCGATGCCGAAATGATGGACCAGGCGCGCCGTATCCGCCAGGCGATCATCCCGAACGAAGTGCTGTTCGTCATCGACTCCATGATCGGCCAGGACGCCGTCAACACGGCGGTTGCCTTCGACGAAGGCGTCAACTTCACCGGCGTCGTGCTGTCGAAGCTCGACGGCGACGCCCGCGGTGGTGCCGCGCTCTCGGTCGCGTCCGTCACCGGCAAGCCGGTCATGTTCGCATCCACCGGCGAAGGCCTGGACGACTTCGAACTGTTCCACCCGGACCGCATGGCTTCCCGCATCCTCGACATGGGTGACGTTCTCACCCTGATCGAACAGGCCGAGAAGAACTGGGACAAGGATGAAGCGGCCCGGATGGCGAAGAAGTTCGCCGACCAGGAAGACTTCACCCTGGACGACTTCCTCGCCCAGATGCAGCAGATCCGCAACATGGGCTCCATGAAGAAAATGCTCATGATGATGCCGGGTGCGCAGAACATCCGCCAGCAGCTGGAGCAGTTCGACGAGCGGGAAATCGATCGAGTGGAGGCGATTGTCCGCTCCATGACCCCGCACGAGCGTCTGGCTCCGAAGATCATCAACGGCTCCCGTCGGGCCCGCATCGCCCGTGGTTCCGGTGTGCACGTCTCCGAAGTCAACGGCCTCCTGGAGCGTTTTGCGCAGGCCCAGAAGATGATGAAGAAGCTGGCCCAGGGGGGCGGCATGCCCGGGATGCCTGGCATGCCCGGCCTCGGTGGCGGTTCCCGCAAGGCAAGCAAGAACGCGCCCAAGAAGAAGGCCCGTTCCGGAAACCCCGCCAAGGCTGCCCAGGAACTGCGCGACGCCGAGAACAAGCGGGCGAACGCCGTCCGCACCGGCGCGGCATTCGGCCAGCCTTCCGGCGACTTCGACCCCTCACAGCTGAACCTGCCCAAGGGCTTCGACAAGTTCCTCGGCAAGTAGCCGTCCCACCCAACTGGCTAGCAGTAGGTGTCGTTTTGACGCCCCAGAACGACAACAACTGCTAGTGAGTTGGGTTGTCAGCCCCGTGCCATAGGCTGGGGGGATGCAAAAGCAGCGCGTCGTGTTCGTCCATGGAGCAGGCACATTCGGCGCTGCGGCGTGGCCGAAACAGCATGGCATGGCCCTGGCGTACGATGCACTGTTCCTGAAACGCCACGGCTTTGATGCGCAGACCGAGCCTTTGGAATCCGATGTTGCAGCCGATGTGGAGATTATCCTCGAGTGCCTCGGAGCTCGGGAGGCCGCATCGGCCCCCGGCCCCGCGCGTGGGGGCCATGTGGTCGCGCACTCGCAAGGCGCGATTTCCGCCATGTTGGCCGCGGTGGAGCGGCCGGACCTGGTCCGCTCCCTCGTGCTGGTGGAACCGGCTTGTCTTTCCTTGACAGCTGAATTACCCGCCACCGCGGCGTACCGGACATTGATGGAGCCGTTGTTCCGGATCCGGCACGAACTCAGCGATGACGATTACCAACGCGAATTCGTCCGCAGGGCGTTTTCTTCCGAGGCGGCTGTCCTCAGCACCCCGGAGGCCCGGCGAACCGCGCGACGCCTGCGGCTCCAGGCTCCGCCGTGGGAAGCGCCCCTGCACATTGTGCCGGGAGTTCCCACGCTTGTGCTGACCGGTGGTTGGGAACCCCTCTACGAAGAGATCGCCGGGTACTTGCAGGAAACCGGCGCCCTCCACCGCGTTGCGGCTGGAGGACACCGGCCTCATGACTCAGTTGAAGGAGACCGGATCATCCGCTCCTTCATTGCGGATGCCAGCCGCGCAGGATCAGTCCAGGCTTCCTGATCAGTTCAGGTTTCCTGACGCCGCCTCACGTTTTCCTGCGGGAACCTCAAGCTCGGGCAAGTAGACCTTGCCCCCTGATGCCAGGAACTCCTCGCTCTTTTCGCGCATGCCGCTATACATTTCCGCGATGGCCGCTTGGGAATCGGCTGAGCCGTATTCGTCGCGGATGTCCTGGCTAATGCGCATGGAGCAGAATTTTGGTCCGCACATGGAGCAGAAGTGCGCCGTCTTGGCCGGTTCTGCCGGGAGTGTCTCGTCGTGGAAGGATTCGGCCGTGACCGGATCCAACGACAGCGCGAACTGGTCACGCCAGCGGAACTCGAAGCGGGCCTTGGACAGCGCATCGTCGCGTTCGTGGGCGCCGGGGTGTCCCTTGGCCAGGTCAGCGGCGTGGGCGGCGATTTTGTACGTGATCACGCCGGTCTTGACGTCGTCCTTGTTGGGCAGGCCCAGATGTTCCTTCGGGGTGACGTAGCAAAGCATCGCGGTTCCGTAGCGTGCGATCTCCGTCGCGCCGATGGCGGAGGTGATGTGGTCGTAGCCCGGGGCGACGTCGGTGACAAGGGGGCCCAGCGTGTAGAACGGCGCGCCGTCACACAGCTCCTGCTGGCGCTCCACGTTCTCCCGCACCAAGTGGAACGGGATGTGTCCGGGGCCTTCGACCATGACCTGCACGTCGTACTGCCACGCGCGCTTCGTGAGCTCGGCCAAGGTGTCCAGCTCGGCGAACTGCGCGGCGTCGTTCGCGTCCGCCGTCGCGCCCGGGCGCAGTCCATCACCCAGCGAGAACGCGACGTCGTACTTGGCGAAGATTTCGCAGAGCTCGTCGAAGTGGGTGTAGAGGAAGTTTTCCTCGTGGTGGGCCAGGCACCAGCCCGCCATGATGGAGCCGCCACGGGAAACGATGCCCGTCACGCGGTTCGCGGTGAGCGGCACGTACCGCAGCAACACGCCGGCGTGGATGGTCATGTAGTCCACGCCCTGCTCGCACTGCTCAATGACGGTGTCGCGGAAGATTTCCCACGTGAGCTTGTTGGCTTCGCCGTTGACCTTCTCGAGGGCCTGGTAGATGGGTACCGTGCCGATCGGTACGGGGGAGTTACGAATGATCCATTCGCGGGTGGTGTGGATGTCATCGCCCGTGGACAGGTCCATGACGGTGTCGGCGCCCCATTGCGTTGCCCACTGCAACTTGTCCACTTCTTCGGCGATGGAGCTGGTGACGGCCGAGTTGCCGATATTGGCGTTGATCTTCACCAGGAACGCCTTGCCGATGATCATCGGTTCGGATTCGGGGTGGTTGATGTTGTTGGGGATGATGGCCCGGCCGGCAGCGACCTCGCTGCGGACGAGTTCCACATCGCAGTTTTCGCGAAGTGCCACGAACTGCATTTCGGGCGTGACGATGCCCTGTTTCGCGTAATGCATCTGTGTCACGGTCTTGCCGTCGACGGCGCGGCGGGGCACCGGCTGTGCCCCCTTCCACTCCGCGGAGGCGGCGCCGCGGCGCACGGCCGACTTGCCGTCGTCGAGCAGGTTCCGTTCGCGGCCGCTGTAGGCCTCAGTGTCGCCGCGGGCTTCGATCCACTCGCTGCGGAACGGTTCGAGGCCCACTACGGGATCACTCCCGGGTCCGGCGGTCCGGTACACCTGGAACGGGGCGTTGGCCTCGCCGTTGGGGGACGGTTCGAGGGCGATTTCCGTCACTGGAACCCGGATTCCCGTGTCGGCATCCTCCAGGAACGCGAGGGAATGCGACTTGAGGGATTGGGTCACATCGTGGTCCGATCCCTTTTGGGTAGGGCTCAGCTGTGTTTCTTTGGTGCTCAAAGGATTACTCACTTCCTTCGCCGGCATTACCCGGACAGGTTCAACGGTCGCAGGCTGCATCAGCCCGATCTCAGCCCTTGCAAGGGCCCCCGTGTGGTCGTAGACGAAGCTACCACAGCTGCCAGCGCTTGTGACAGATGTGACCGCGCCGGCGAAGCCCCCGGGAACTAGGGTGGAATCATGGCGGAAATCATCGAATTCAGCGGCGCCGTCCTCACCGGGCCGGAGGAGGAACGGCGCGGCCTCTGGTCGGTCGACGGACGGCTGACCTTCGTCCGGCCCCTTGCGAAGCCCGACGTCGTCCTGGACGGTTGGGTGCTTCCCGGCCTGGTCGACGCGCATTGCCACGTTGGCTTGGGCAAGGGCGGAGCTGTCGACGAGGAGACTGCCCGCCTGCAGGCGACTGCGGACCGGAATGCCGGGACCCTCTTGATCCGCGATGCCGGATCCGCAAGCGACACGCGCTGGCTGCAACGCCGGGCGGACATGCCGAGGATCATCCGCGCGGGCAGGCACATCGCGAGGCAACGGCGGTACATCCCCGGGCTGGCCGAAGAGGTGGAGCCGGAGGATCTGATGGAGGCAGTCCGCAAGCAGGCGCGGTCCGGAGACGGCTGGGTCAAGATCGTGGGGGACTGGATCGACCGCTCCGCCGGGGATCTCGGCCCGTCCTTTCCGGCCGCCGTCGTCAAGGACGCCGTCGCGGCCGCACACGACGAGGGGGCGCGGGTGACCGCCCATTGCTTCGCCGAAGGGACAATCGATGACATGCTCGACGCCGGGATCGACTGCATCGAGCACGCCACCGGATTATTGCCCCACCACATTCCCCGGCTGCTGGACCAGGATGTGCCGATTGTCCCCACGCTCATCAACATTGCGACGTTTCCGGCCATCGCGAAGCAGGCTGAAACCAAATTTCCGCGCTACGCCGCCCACATGATCGCGTTGTGGGAGGGCCGGCATGAGCGGGTCCTTGAGGCGTTCGACGCCGGAGTGCGGGTGTACGCCGGAACCGACGCCGGAAGCGTCATCAAACACGGCCGGATCGGCGAGGAGATCCTGGAACTCCAGCGGGCGGGTCTTCCGGCGGCCGCCGCCCTCGATGCTGCCTGCTGGTCCGCCCGTGAGTGGTTGGGTGCCGACGGCATCAGCGAAGGCGCCAGCGCAGACGTCGTGCTCTACGCAAAGGATCCCCGAGCGTCCCTTGAGATCATGCTGCAGCCACGATGCACCGTTCTGAGGGGACACATTTCAGGAAGCGCCGGGCATTAGGAATAAATTGAAGCTTCAAGTAATTTAGATACATAGAGGTTGCCGAAGGGCGGCGCCACAAAAAGCCGGGAGTTTCACATGACCATCACATCCAGCCAGGATCTCCTTCCTGCCGAACTCACCATGGGCACTGTCATGCTCAAAGTGGGGGACATGAAGCTCATGGGCGACTACTACCAGCGGGCGCTGGGGCTGGACGTTGTCGCCGAACAGGACGGCGGGCTCTACTTCGGCCGGCTAGGCAAGCCGTTGGTGCACCTCGCGCCGGCCGCTGGTCTCCAGATCCCGGGCCGCGGAGAGGCCGGACTCTTCCACACGGCGCTGCTTTTCGAGGATCAGCCCTCGCTCGCCGCAACTGTTGCCTCCGCCGCGCAGTACGAACCCCACGCCTTCGTCGGCAGTGCCGACCACTTGGTCAGCGAAGCCTTCTACTTCACCGACCCGGAGGGCAACGGCATCGAACTCTACTACGACAAGCCCCGTGAAGGCTGGGAGTGGAACGGCAGCTCGGTCGTGATGGACAGCTTGCCGCTCCCGCCGCAGCGCTACCTCCAGCAGCACCTGAGTGAAGCGGCCGTGACGGGCCAGCATGGGGCGGGCGCCGGCGTCGGGCACGTCCACCTCCAGGTGGGCGACGTGAAGACCGCCCATGATTTCTACGTCGACACCCTCGGCTTCGAGCAGACCGCCGGCTGGCACGGGCAGGCCCTGTTTGTCTCCGCGGGCGGCTACCACCACCACATGGCCATGAACGTGTGGAACAGCCGCGGTGCAGGCCCGCGCAAGGACACCCTCGGCCTCGGCGAGGTGGTCATCGAAGTGCCGTCAGGAAACGACGTCGGCGCGCTCGCCGATCGCCTCAAGGTAGCGGGCATCGCCTCGCACCACACGGGCCAGGAGCTCCGCTTCGAGGACCCGTGGCGCAACCGGCTGCGGGTCGCGGTCCGCTACGCTTGATCCGACGGCGTGGCGCATCTCGGCCGCTGCGCCGCAGCTCCGTTGGCACGACTGAATGAGAGTACTTTCCATGGGCTTTGCTGAAATCTTTGTTGCCACCCACGATGAAGCACTCAAGAGGGCCGCCGCCCTGGAGAAGGGCAGTGACGTATCCGGCGCCGCGGTGCGGATCCCGGGAATCAGCGATTTCGAAGTAGAACAGCTCGGAGACCTCGCGGGCACGGCCGTGCACGCAGGCGGGGCCGACTATGAGCTTGCTTTGGTGGACGTCACCAGCGACGCCTTGCTGGGCGTCCCCGAAGCGATGGTTCGTGCCCTGTCTGAGCTCCTCAGCTACGAGACCGAAGGCGAAGGAAACGTCCTCGACGACGTCGCCGAACGCTGGGCGGCCCAAGAGGACATGCCCTTTGATGCCCAACAGGCCCGCCTGTACGTCCAGCAGTTGGCGGCCCTCGCGAGCGACGTCGAAAAGGCCGAACGGGGCGGTCTCTACGTCTGGTCCGCTGAGCAGTAACCCCGCAGAAAACCCGCCGCACGGACCGCACGTTCGAAATACTGTCCGCCATCTGGCACAATGGACAGGTACTCGATCCGCGCGGCCCCTCTCTCCGTGTGTGCATCTTGTCCTTGGAACCCTCAAGTATGGCCCGCCCCACGGGTGCAGAACGACGGGCTCAACCCCGTTTCAGAAACAGGAGTGACCACAAAAGTGGCCGTAAAGATTCGCCTTAAGCGCTTCGGTAAGATGCGCGCACCGTACTACCGCATCGTCGTCATGGACTCCCGCGCCAAGCGCGATGGCCGTGCGATTGAAGAAATCGGCAAGTACCACCCCACCGAAGAGCCCTCGTACATCGAGGTTGTCTCCGAGCGTGCACAGTACTGGCTGTCCGTCGGCGCCCAGCCGACCGAGCAGGTTGCCGCGATCCTCAAGATCACCGGTGACTGGCAGAAGTTCAAGGGCCTCCCGGGCCAGGAAGGCACGCTGAAGACCAAGGTCGCCAAGCCTGCTTTCGTTGCACCGGAGAAGGGTTCCGTCATCATTCCGGAAGCCATCACCAAGAAGGCCAAGCAGTCGGAAGCAACTGAAGCTCCCGCTGACGCTGAAGCAGAGACCACCGAGGCTGAGTAAGTTGCTGGCAGAAGCGCTCGAGCACTTGGTCCGCGGGATCGTTGACAGCCCTGAGGACGTCAAGGTCAGTGCCAAGAACAACCGCCGCGGGGAATCCCTCGAGGTGCGCGTTCACCAGGACGACCTCGGACGGGTGATCGGTCGCCAGGGTCGCACCGCACGCGCTTTGCGCACTGTGATTGCGGCATTGGCGGGCGGCGAGCAGGTGCGGGTCGACGTCGTCGACACCGACCGTCGCCGGTAACGCGCTCAGCAATACTTGTCTTAAATCCGGCCCCTTCACCAGATTATGGTGGAGGGGCCGGATTGTTTTACGAGCAAACCCAGCCGTGGGTCCCTCATCCGGGCCCAGCGAAGAAATCAGAGGAACCCCATGCAGCTCCAGGTTGCCCGAATCGGCAAGCCCCACGGAATCCGCGGCGAAGTCACTGTCCAGGTGCTCACCGATGCCCCTGGCGATCGTTTCGTCCCGGGCACCGAATTTGTGGTGGAGCCCGCGAAGGCCGGCCCCTTGACCATCAGCAGCGCCCGGTGGAACAAGGACATCCTATTGCTCGGTTTCGAAGAGATCTCCACGCGCAACCAGGCGGAGGAAATCCGCGGCGCGAAGCTGTTCATCGAGACCGAAGAGCTGGAAGAGGACGACGACGAAGGCTGGTACGAGCATGAGCTCGTCGGCCTTGAGGTCCGCGTCGGCTCGCAGACCGTAGGTAAGGTGACCGCGCTCAACACCATGCCGGTCCAGGACCTGCTGGTCATTGAAGACATTGACGGCAAGGAAATCCTGGTGCCCTTCGTCGAAGAGATCGTGCCCGAGGTCAACGTCGAAGACGGCTACGTGTTGCTCACGCCTCCGCCGGGGCTCTTCGAACTGAACACTGATGCTTCCGGCACCGATACGGAAGAGGACGACGCTGAAACCAAGGATGACGCCTAAATGCGCATTGATGTCGTCAGCATCTTTCCCGAGTACCTGGCGCCGCTTGAGCTTTCCCTCATAGGCAAGGCCCGCCAGGATGGGCTCTTGGAGGTCAATGTCCATGACTTGAGGGCCTTCACCACCGACAAACACCGCACCGTGGACGACACTCCGTATGGTGGCGGTGCGGGCATGGTCATGAAGGCCGAGCCCTGGGCCCAGGCCTTGGAATCCATTGCCTTTGCACAAAATGCCGAAGTTGGAACTGCCGCGCCTGAGCGCTCGTCGGACGCGCCGGCGAAAAAGCCGGTCCTGATTGTGCCGTCGCCCGCGGGGGAGCGCTTCAACCAGGCACTCGCCTATGAGCTCGCCGAGGAAGAGCAGCTCGTTTTCGCCTGCGGCCGCTATGAAGGCATTGACGAACGCGTCATGGAGTGGGCGGCAGGGCACTTCACCGTGCGTCCGGTCAGCTTGGGCGACTATGTCCTCAACGGCGGCGAAGTCGCAGTCCTGGCCATGGTCGAGGCCATCGGACGCCTGCTTCCGGGCGTCGTCGGCAATCCCGAATCCTTGGTGGAGGAATCCCATTCGGACGGCTTGCTGGAATATCCGGTCTACACGAAGCCCTCGTCATGGCGCGATCGTGACGTGCCCGCGGTCCTCTTGAGCGGCAACCACGGGAAGATCGCCCAGTGGCGCCGCCACGAACAGTTCCGCCGCACGGCGGAACGTCGCCCGGACCTCCTCGCAGAGTTCGACGCCGGCCACCTGGCACGTGCGGACCGCACGGCTTTCGGTGAACTCGGGTACGACGTCGTCGATGGCCGGTTGCGGCGCCGCCCGGACAGCGACCTCCCGGACTGAGCCTCCCGCCGTCGGGCAACTTCATCCTCCACCCGACCGCAGGAACCGGGCCGCATTCGCGGGATTCGCCGGAACCCGCGGGGTGTGGCAGAATTAACCCTTGTGTCTACTGGGTTCGCGCCTGCCACAGGGGGAGCGTCACCAACAGCCTGACAACCCGGAACCGCCAATCAGTGGCGGTACCGGACTTGAAAATCTTCGGCGGTAATTTCCGGCCGGCCTTGCGCCCCGGGCTTGCCCGCCGTGACCCAAAGTGGATGACCTGTGGCGTTCACCAGGAGTGGATTAATGCATATCCTCGATAGCGTAGATGCAGCTTCGCTGCGTAACGATGTTCCCGAGTTCCGCGCGGGTGACACCATCAAGGTTCACGTGAACATCATTGAAGGCAAGAACTCCCGCGTCCAGGTCTTCCAGGGCTTCGTCCTGGGTCGCCAGGGTGACGGCGTTCGCGAAACCTTCACGGTCCGCAAGGTCTCCTTCGGTGTCGGCGTAGAGCGTACCTTCCCGGTTCACTCCCCGATCATCGAGAAGATCGAGGTCGTCACCAAGGGTGACGTCCGCCGCGCCAAGCTCTACTACATGCGCGCACTGCGCGGTAAGGCTGCGAAGATCAAGGAAAAGCGCGACTTCGCCACCGGCAAGTAGGTCTTTCGACCAACAGCGGGTCCTGGATTCGTGTCCGGCCTGCGCCGGAGAAATCCGCAACGCAACAGGAAACGAATCATGGACCACGCAAAGCGCCAGCCCCGGAAACAGGGCTGGCGTTTTGTTTTGCTCGCACTTTTCCTGGCCGTGGCCATCAGCGGGCTTGTCCGGTCCTTGTGGCTCGATGTCTACTTCATCCCGTCCGAGTCCATGGAGCCGATCCTGGGCACCGGAGACCGCATCCTGGTGTCCCGGACCGATTTCGCCGGGGACCCTATTCGCCGTGGAGACATCGTGGTCTTCGACGGAAGGGGAACGTTCGCTCCGCTGAACAGCGGCAAAGGACCGTTTGCCGATGCCGTCGCCGCCGCCGGCCATTGGCTGGGCCTGACGGGAAGCGACACGACATACGTCAAACGTGTCATCGGCCTTCCCGGAGACCACGTGGTTTGTTGTGGCAGCAACGGAAAACTCACAGTCAACGGTCAGCAGCTTGAGGAACCCTATCTTTATCCCGGCGACACGCCGAGCGAACAGAGGTTCGACGTCATCGTTCCGAGTGACAGATTGTGGCTCATGGGGGACCACCGTTCGCGGTCGGCCGATTCGCGCGGCCTTCTGGGCGCACCGGGCGGAGGGATGGTGCCGCTGGAGCGTGTCATCGGGCGTCCAGTCCGGATTATCTGGCCGCTTGATAGATTTGCAGAACTGCCTCGCCCTGCGCAGGCCGGTACAACCTCGAAGAACGGACAATAGATGCCCGAGACAACTCCCGGGAAGCCGGAACGGCACGACGGCGACGCCCGGCCCCTGGACGGACCGTCCGCTCCCGCCATGGATCTTGCAGCGGGCGACGGCGATCCGTCCCCCGTGGGCGCGACCGGCTCGACGGCGGTCCCGCCTGAGGAGCACGAGTCGCCGCGCCGCGCCGCACGGCGGAGCTCACGGCCGGAATCGGGCGAAAGCGATCGCTCCGAAACTCCCGCTAAAACCCACGGCAGTCCGTTCCTCGGCTGGCTCAGGGAAATCGGCACGGTGGTGGTCATCGCCATCGTGTTGTCCTTCCTCATCAAGACTTTCCTGTTCCGTGCCTTCTTCATTCCTTCGGAGTCAATGGTCAACACCCTTGACGTTGACGACCGGATCTTCGTTAATCTGCTGGTCCCGCAACCTTTCGCCCTGGAGCGGGGCGACATCGTGGTCTTCAAGGACGCACAAGGTTGGCTGCCGCCCACGCAGAAGACGACTCCCGGACCCTTCAAATGGTTCCAGGACGGTCTCGTCTTCGTCGGACTGCTTCCGGACGAGACCAATCAGCACCTCGTCAAGCGCGTGATCGGCCTGCCGGGGGACAGGGTCTCCTGCTGCGACAGTTCAGCGCGGGTCAGCGTCAATGGCACGGTCCTCAACGAGAGCTACATCAATCCTGCCCAGGTTCCCATGGCCAAGTCTTTCGATGTAGTGGTCCCTGCGGGCAAAATTTGGGTTATGGGCGACAACCGCAACAACTCGGCCGACTCCCGCGAACACCAATCGGTCAATGGTGGTTTCATCGACATCGCCGACGTCGAAGGCAAAGCAACGGTTATTGCGTGGCCCATCAACCGGTGGCAGATCCTTGACAACCACTCCGAGGTCTTCCGCAACGTTCCTTCGCCGTCGCCCCAGAACACGGCTTCACCCACGGCTCCAGCGAGCAAGTGATGGTTCCCGCGGGCGCGCGAGCGGCAACGCCGGTTCGAACTCAGCGGAAACCCGCCGCGCGGACCAAACACGCTCCTGATTTTCCCACCCTGGACGTCGAACGGGGATTCCTGGCTCCAGGGGTCACGCTTCTGGCCGGAGTCGACGAAGTAGGCCGCGGAGCCCTCGCCGGACCGGTGTCGGTGGGGATCGCCGTCGTCGACCTCAGGGACCACGGCCTGCTCGCCGATGTCCGCGACAGCAAGCTTCTCAAGCCCGAGGACCGCGAGCGGTTGGAACCGCTGGTACGCGAATGGGCGGTTGGCGCCGCAGTGGGCCACGCAAGTTCAGTGGAGATCGATGAGCTGGGCATTGTGGGCGCCCTGCGCCTTGCCGGAACACGCGCCTGGTTCGAGATTCTCGCCTCGGGCGTGCATCCGGACCTCGTCCTGCTGGATGGGAGCCACAACTGGCTCTCGCCCCAGACCCAAGGTTCCTTGTTCGACGCCGAGGTGGCCGGTCCTGCTTGTGAGGCCCCGGTGCACACCCGTGTGAAGGCGGACTTGAGCTGCCTCAGCGTGGCGGCGGCCAGTGTGCTGGCCAAAGTGGCCAGGGACCGCATCATGGTCGGGCTGCACGAGGAATATCCGGCCTTCGGCTGGAATGAGAACAAGGGCTACGCCACGTCCTTCCACCGCGACGCCATCAGATCGTTGGGTCCCACGCCGTACCACCGGACCAGCTGGAACCTGGTCTAGCCTTCGCTTTTCCTTGCCCTGGACGCCGCCGGCCCGGCCGTGGCGCCGCCTGCCCGCTCTATGGTGCAAGATGGATCTATGAGTGCCGAGGATCTTGAGAACTACGAAACCGACATGGAGCTGCAGCTCTACCGCGAATACCGCGACGTCGTTGGTTTGTTCAGCTACGTTGTCGAGACCGAACGGCGGTTCTATTTGGCGAACCACGTCGACCTGCAGGCCCGCAGCGCCGATGGCGAGGTCTATTTCGACCTGACGCTCCAGGACGCCTGGGTGTGGGACGTCTACCGTTCGGCCCGATTCGTGAAGAATGTCCGGGTCATTACGTTCAAGGACGTCAACGTCGAAGAACTTCCGCGCAGCGAGGAACTCTCCCTGCCGAAGGACGGCGATCTGGGGGATCTCGGCAATCTGGGCAATTAGGATAGGCCGCCAACTTCTCCTCCACACCGTCCGGCTGGCGGAGTTTCCCACATAGCGGAACTGCCCCCTGTCTTTGAATTCTCCGCGCCTCCAGGCTGGAAGCGGAGGTGGTCATGAAAGCCAAAGACGTGTTGGGACAGCGCGGTGAAACGCTGGCCGTAGCTTTCCTTGAAACCCAGGGAATGCGGATTGTGGACCGCAATTGGAGATGCTCCGACGGCGAGATCGACATCGTGGCGCTCGACGGCGACACCTTGGTGATCGCAGAGGTCAAAACCCGGAAGAACCTGGCCTATGGGCATCCTTTCGAAGCGGTCGGCGCCGCCAAACTCGCCCGGCTCCACCGCCTGGCCGGGTCATGGTGCCGTGACCACGAGGTGCGCGCCGTGCTCCGCCGGGTGGACGTCGTGGGAATCATCGACGACGGGGTGGGCGAGCCCCAGCTCGAACACCTCAGGGGCGTGGGCTAGATGGGAGTCGGCCGAAGCTACTCCGTGGCGCTGTTGGGCCTGAACGGCTACATCGTGGAGGTCGAGGCAGATATCGGCCAAACCCTCCCCAATTTCGTGATCCTGGGGCTGCCGGATGCCTCCCTGAACGAAGCCAAGGAACGCATCCGCTCCGCGGCACAGAACTCAGGCATCCCGCTGAGTCGTCGAAAGATCACCGCAAACCTGATTCCGGCCTCCCTGCCGAAGCGTGGCTCGGGTTTCGACCTCGCGATCACCATGGCAGTATTGCGCGCCGCGGGCGATATCCGTTCCACAGAA
Organism: Arthrobacter sp. FW306-1B-G06A; assembly: GCF_058781765.1. Lineage (NCBI taxonomy): Bacteria > Bacillati > Actinomycetota > Actinomycetes > Micrococcales > Micrococcaceae > Arthrobacter > Arthrobacter sp. FW306-1B-G06A. The sequence continues at coordinate 85,610 of NZ_JBYSXB010000016.1, forward strand.
GACACAGTCTTCATCTCCGAGTTGGGACTGGATGGCAGGTTGAGGCCCGTTCGCGGCATCTTGCCGGCGGTCATGGCGGCTGTTCAAGCAGGCCACCCCAAGATTGTTGTGGCCCACGCCAACGTCGCCGAGGCCGAGTTGGTACCCGGGGCGGTGGTCCGTGGCTACAAGACCCTGGCTCGTCTTGCGTTTGATTTCGGGGCCAACCCGCAGGACCTGGCCCTCGATTACGACCCGGCCGACGGCGAGGTCGCAGGGGATCAGGACGCCGCTGCCGCTGTTGTTCCGGATCTTTGTGATGTCTCGGGGCAGGGCGATGCCCGCCGCGCCTTGGAGGTTGCGGCAGCCGGGGCACATCATGTGCTGCTTTGCGGTCCGCCCGGTGCCGGCAAGACGATGCTTGCCGAGCGGCTCCCGGGACTCTTGCCTGATTTGGGGGACCAGGAAGCCATGGAGGTCACGGCGATCCATTCGCTTTCGGCTGTCCATGTTGATTCGGTACGGCTGTTGCGCCGGCCGCCCTTTGAGAATCCCCATCACAGCGCCACCGCGGCAGCGATCATCGGCGGCGGTTCCGGCCTGCCGCGGCCGGGGGCGGCATCACGGGCGCACCGTGGCGTCTTGTTCCTGGACGAGGCGCCCGAGTATGAACGCCGGGTCCTCGACGCCTTGCGGCAACCTCTGGAAAGCGGAGAGCTGGTCATTCATCGCTCGGCCGGAACCGCCGCATATCCGGCACGCTTCCAACTGGTCCTCGCGGCGAATCCCTGCCCTTGCGGGAAAGCGACCGGCAAGGGAGTCGACTGCACCTGCACTCCGGTGATGCGGCGCCGCTACTTCGGGCGCATGTCCGGGCCGCTGCTGGACAGGGTGGACATCCAGCTCCAGGTGGAACGTGTTTCCCTCGCGGACTTCGGCCAAGCCGGCGCGGAAGAAGACACCGCCACCGTCGCATCGAGGGTCCAAGCCGCACGTTCACGGCAGCGTCAACGCCTGGGGAGTCTCGGGATGGAAACCAATTCGCAGGTTCCCGGCCGTGTACTGCGCGGAGAACTGCGCCTGCCTTCCGCGACCACGAAGATTCTGGATACCTCCTTGGAGCGCGGAATCCTCACGGCGAGAGGCTACGACCGCGTTCTGCGTCTCGCCTGGACCCTCGCGGACCTAGGCCACAGGGACCAACCCCACAGCGACGACATCGGGCAGGCCCTTGGCTTGCGGCAGGCGGTCGCGGCCGCATGAAAGGACACTCCATGACTGAACACGGCCAGCAGCTCACCACGGACGCTCCGCAGCGAAAAAGGGAACGCCTGGCCCGAGCAGCACTGTCGCGGCTGATGGAACCGCAAGATGCGGCCGGGCTCGCCCTGGTCAAGGCTGCCGGGGCCGTTGACGGTCTCAAAATCGCGACCGGCGAGCTCGCTCCCGGGCCCGGGCTTGAGCAGGAAGTGGCTTCCTTGTTGGTTGACAGCGGGGTTTCCAACCCGGGGGTCGGATTGGCTGCTGCACTACGGCGGTGGGCGCCAAGGATCCCGGACCTTGCCCCGGAACGTGATCTTGCCACCATGCAACGCCTCGGCGGCCGTATGGTCATCCCTGGCGACCCGCTATGGCCCGTGCAGTTGGCAGATCTGGGCCTCCATGAACCGCTGTGCTTGTGGTGGCGGGGACATGAAGTGGAGTTCCCACCCGTAAAGCGGGTCGTGGCCCTTGTCGGCTCACGGGATAGCACCAGCTACGGGGCCTCCGTAACGGGCGACTTCGCCTACGGGCTGGGTCAGCGCGGCTGCACCGTCGTCTCCGGAGGCGCGTACGGGATCGACGCCCACGCACACCGCGGGGCCTTGGCCGGGGGCACTAACAACATGCCGACTATCGCTGTGATGGCCGGGGGCGTGGACCGATACTATCCATCCGGAAACGAGGATCTGCTGCGTGCCGTGGCGAACCAAGGGGCGGTCATTGGTGAGGTTCCCCCGGGCTCGGCGCCCACGCGTTACAGGTTCCTTCAGCGAAACAGGATCATCGCCGCTTTGGCGGCCGTGACCGTCGTGGTGGAAGCGCGATGGCGTTCGGGTGCGCTGAATACGGCCCATCATGCTGAATCCATCGGCAGGGCCGTCGCCGCGGTCCCGGGGTCCATCCACAGCGCCAACTCCGCAGGCTGCCATCGGCTCCTCAGGGATGGCGGGGCTGTCTGCGTCACGGATGTCGGCGAAATCGCGGAACTGGCGGGGTCGAGCGGTGAGGGGCTTGTCGAGGACAAGGAAACCGCTGCCTCGGACCACGACGGACTCACGCTTGAGGACCTGATCTTGCTCGATGCCCTGCCGGTCCGTTCGACGAGCTCCGTGGAGAAGCTCGCGGTTGTGGCAGGACTCAGCCCCGAGTCCGTCAGGGCGGGTCTTGGACGCCTAGGCCTGTTGGGGTTGGCGGTATCAGTGAGCGGCGCGTGGAAGAGGTCCGGGAAGAGATTTTGAGGGGGAGTGCGGTGCGGGCCTGGTGGGATCACACGAGCCCGGACCTTGGCCGGCTCCCGCACGGAACGTGGCGATGCCGGCCGTCGGGCCCCTCGGCTGGCACAGTGGAAGGGTGCAAGAGAATCCGCTCCCCGTAGCGCTCGCCCGGTCCGTCGAGGACTTCCGGCGTTACCTCGACAGCGAGCGGGCCCGGTCCGCCCACACGGTGAGGGCCTACATCGCTGACGTCGAGAACCTGCTGCGCTTCGCTGCCGCGGAGGGCGTGGAGAAGCTCGCAGATTTGGAGCTCGGCACGCTCCGGCGTTGGCTGGGGGCACAAAGCGAATCCGGCCGGTCCAGGGCAACACTCGCCCGGCACGCCGCGACGGCCCGAGCGTTCACTTCCTGGGCCCTTCGGGAAGAACTCATCGCCTCAGACCCTGCTCTTCGCCTCCAGGCCCCCAAGCGGGACCACACGCTCCCTGGGGTCCTTCACCAGCAGCAGGTCTCGAGGATCTTCGAGAGCCTGTCAGAGGCAGCCGCGGATGGCTCTCCGATGCCGTTGAGAAACCGCGCCGTCGTCGAATTGCTCTATGCCACCGGAATCCGCGTCGGCGAGCTTGCCGGCCTGGACATCGATGATCTCGATCCGGACCGCCGGACTCTTCGCGTGCTCGGCAAGGGCAACAAGGAGCGGACGGTGCCCTACGGGGTACCGGCTGCGCTCGCCGTCGACGACTGGCTCCGCCGCGGCCGGCCACGGCTCGCAAATGAGCGTAGCGGACCGGCACTTTTTCTCAGTTCACGGGGCAACCGCATCGATCAGCGCCAGGCCCGCAGCGTCGTCAACGACCTGCTGGCCGCCTTGGGGGATACCGCCGCGACCGGACCCCACGCGCTGCGCCACACTGCCGCCACCCATCTGCTCGACGGCGGGGCGGACCTGCGTGCCGTGCAGGAAATTCTGGGACACAGCAGCCTCGCAACAACCCAGATTTACACCCATGTGTCGGTGGACAGGCTTCGCAAGAGCTATCAGCAAGCCCATCCCCGTGCTTAGAGACCCGGAAACCGTGCGACACTTCGATGAGTCCCGAGGAAGGAAATCCGCTCGTCCGTGAATCGCACTGGCGTAATTCCGGTCCGTACGGCAAAATGAAAGCACTGTGGGGAAACTTTCAACCTAAACTTGAACGTTCTTCCGCTGCGGAAAAAATCATAGATAGGTAGGGAAACCGGAACAGCGCGGCACCCGCGCAGCAAAATTTCATCCAGGCAGAGGTCGTTGGGGAAGACGTACCTACAGCTATGGAGGATGGAATGTCTGTTGCAATAACCCGCGGTGTCCTGTTTGTGCACTCGGCCCCTACTGCGTTGTGCCCTCACGTCGAGTGGGCCATCGGATCGGTCGTTGACAAGCGGACCGATCTTGAGTGGACCCCTCAACCTGCCGCGCCCGGAATGTTCCGCGCCGAGCTCTCTTGGGTAGGAGTCCCCGGAACGGGCGCCCAACTGGCTTCGGCACTGCGAGGGTGGGCGCACCTTCGTTACGAAGTGACCGAGGAGCCCAGTCAAGGCGTGGACGGCGCGCGCTGGTCGCACACACCGGAGCTGGGTATCTTCCATGCCGTCACCGATGTCCACGGCAACATCATGGTGACAGAGGACCGCATCCGCTACGCCTACGAGTCGGCGGCTGGAGATCCCGCCGCCGTCTACCACGAGCTTTCCTTGGCGCTCGGTGAGGCCTGGGACGAAGAGCTCGAGCCGTTCAGGCATGCCGCCGAAGGCGCTCCCGTGCGTTGGCTCCACCAGGTCGGTTAGGGAACACCATGCCGGTCGGGGAACACTAGCCCGGCCAGGGAACAAAGTTCCCGAAGACAGTTTTTCCATAGCACAAGAGGAGGGCCCCCCCCGGGGGGGGCCCCACCGTGGTGGGGCCCTCCTCTTGTGCGTAGCTTGTGCCTCGAACCGGCAGCGACTGTCAGACGTTGCGGATGGCGATGACGGCGTTGTGGCCGCCGAAACCGAAGGAGTTGCTCAAGGCGACGATGTCACCGGCGGGCAGAGTGCGTGCCGAAGTGACGACGTCGAGCGGGATCTCCGGATCCTGGTTCTCAAGGTTGATGGTCAACGGAGCCTGGCGTTCGTAGACGGCGAGGACCGTCAGCACTGCTTCCACGGCCCCTGAAGCGCCCAACAAGTGGCCCATCTGCGACTTGGTGGCAGAGACTGCCACATTGTCGACGTGAGCGCCCAGCGCGGCACGGAGGGCCGTGTACTCGGGCTTGTCGCCGACAGGCGTCGAGGTGGCGTGGGCATTGACGTGCACCACGTCCTCGGCCTGGATGCGGCCATCGAACATGGCGGCCTTCAAAGCCCGGGTTGCGCCCAGGCCTTCCGGGTCCGGTGCCGTGATGTGGTAGGCGTCGGCTGTGACCGATGTACCGGCGAGCTCGGCGTAGATGCGCGCTCCGCGGGCGATCGCGTGCTCTTCGGCCTCGAGGACCAGGGCGCCGGCGCCTTCACCCATGACGAAGCCGTCGCGGTCGCGGTCATATGGCCGCGATGCGTGCTCCGGATCGTCATTGCGGCGGGAAAGGGCCTGCATCGAGGAAAACGCGGCGAGCGGCATCGGGTGGATGGCAGCTTCGGCGCCACCGCACACGACGACGTCGGCCTTGCCCGAGCGGATGAGGTCCAGGCCGAGGTGCATCGCCTCGGTGCCGGAAGCGCAAGCAGAAACGGGGGTGTGCGCACCGGCGCGGGCACCAAGGTCAAGGCTGACAGCGGCGGCGACGCCGTTCGGCATGAGCATCGGGACCGTCATGGGAAGGACCCGGCGGGGGCCTTTTTCCCTCAGCGTGTCCCAAGCGTCCAGGAGCGTCCAGACACCGCCGATGCCCGTGGCGAAAGCCACGGCAAGGCGGTCGTGGTCGATTTCGGTGATACCGGAATCTGCCCAAGCCTCGCGGGCGGCGATGACACCGAACTGCGTGGACGGGTCCATGCGCTTGGCTTCAACGCGGCTCAGAACTTCGAGGGCCGGCGTCGAGCACCGGGCGGCAAAGTGGACCGGAAGGTCATACTTGGCAACCCACTCGTCCTCGAGTGTGTGGGCACCGGAGACCCCTTTGAGCGCGTTCTTCCACATCGTGGGGACGTCGCCGCCGATGGGCGTTGTGGCGCCCAGACCGGTTATGACTACTTTGCGTGCCATGAGATCACTCTCTGTCGGATCAGCCAACCCACGTGCTGTTCTCACTGGGGAGGCAGGAAAAAACTCTGGGAGATATAGCAGCTGTGCCGGGCTTCGGATGCAACAGGGCGCACCCGAAGTCCGGCACAGTTGAGGCCAGGCTAGGCCTGTGCGTTCGAGATGAAGTTGACGGCGTCGCCGACGGTCTTGAGGTTCTTGACCTCTTCGTCCGGGATGCGCACGCCGAACTTCTCTTCAGCGTTGACGACGATGGTCATCATGGAGATGGAGTCGATGTCCAGGTCCTCGGTGAAGGACTTGTCCAGCTCCACGGCTTCGGTGGCGAGGCCGGTCTCTTCGTTCACGATTTCAGCCAGGCCGGCCAGGATTTCTTCGTTGCTAGCCATTGTTGGCTCCTTTTCTTGTTGTGCCGGCTATTGCCGGAAATGGGGGCAAACCGCGGTTACGGCTTGGGTTTCAAAGCACTATTCAATTGAAGGTAGGCGCGGTCCGAAATTACGGAAGAACGATTACCTGGGCGCCAAACACAAGACCGGCACCGAAGCCGATCTGCAAGGCAAGGCCACCGCTGAGTTCCGGGTTCTCCTTGAGGAGTCGGTGCGTGGCCAGCGGAATGGAGGCGGCAGAAGTGTTTCCCGCCTCAGCGATGTCCCGGGCGACCACCACGGTTTCGGGAAGCTTGAGCTTCTTGACCATCTCGTCGATGATCCGCATGTTGGCCTGGTGGGGGACAAACGCCGCCAGGTCCGAGGCTTCGATCCCTGCGGCATCGAGGGCTTGCTGGGCAACTTTCGCCATTTCCCAGACGGCCCAACGGAAGACCGTCTGGCCGTCCTGGCGGAGCGTCGGCCAGACATCCTGCGCTGCGGAAATAATGGCCTGATCGTCGGATTCGTCCGAATGGCGGGCTGTCTCGCCAAGGTGGCGCACTTCGTCGAGGGAATGCGTCATGCCGATCGCGTTCCACTTGCTGCCATCGGATCCCCAGACAGACGGGGCAATGCCGGGTGTATCGGACGGGCCGATGACAACCGCACCGGCGCCATCGCCCAGAAGGAAGGAGATGGTCCGCTCATGGTTGTCGATGACGTCGGAGAGCTTCTCGGCGCCGACCACCAGGACGTATTCAGCCGCGCCGGATCGGACCAAGGCATCGCCCTGGGCAATTCCGTAGCAGTAGCCTGCGCATGCCGCGGAGATGTCGAAAGCCGGTGCCGGGGTGGCGCCCAAACGGTCGGTGAGGGCGGCAGCCGCGGAAGGCGTGGCATACGGGTGCGTGACCGTGGAGACGATGACGGCACCGAGCTGGGAAGCCTCAATGCCGGCCTGCTTGAGCGCCTCGCGGGCAGCTCCTTCGGCCATGTCGATGACGCTGACATCGGCCGCGGCGCGGTGGCGGGTCACGATGCCCGTGCGCTGGCGGATCCATTCGTCCGAGGAATCGATCCACTGGCAGACGTCGTCGTTCGTGACGATGATGTCCGGGCGGTATGCCCCGATGCCGACAACGCGTGAGTATTCGTTCCTTGGTGCCTGCTTGAGTACGGGGGCGCTCATGCGTCTCCCTCCAATTCCGCGAAGAGTGCAAGTGCGGCGGACAAATCATCCGGCGTCTTGACGGCAACGGTTTTCACGCCCGGCATGCCGCGCTTGGCGAGGCCCGCCAGCGTGCCGGCCGGTGCCAGTTCGATGAGTCCGGTGACTCCGCGCTGGACCAGGTTCTCCATGCACAGGTCCCAACGCACCGGGCGCGAGACCTGGGCGATCAGGCTTTCGACGGCGGCGCCGCCGTCGGTGACTTCCTGGCCGTCGAAGTTCGAGAGCAGCGGAACCGTGGGAGCCTGCGGCTTGAGGGACGGCCGCAGTGCTTCAAGTGCGCTCACGGCCGGAGCCATGTGGGAGGTATGGAATGCTCCGGCGACCTTCAGCGGGATGACCCTGGCTTTGGCCGGCGGGTTGTCAGCCAGTGCCTGGAGCTGTTCGAACGTGCCTGCCGCTACGGTCTGGCCTGCGCCGTTGACATTTGCCGGCGTTGCGCCGGCGGCCTCAATAGCGGAAAGCACTTCGGCCGGATCGCCGCCGACGACGGCACTCATCCCGGTGGGGGTGACGGCGGCGGCAGCGGCCATGTTGTTGGCACGCTCGCGGACGAACGTCATGGCTTCTTCCTCGCTCAGGACACCCGCAAGCGCCGAGGCCGTGATCTCTCCGACCGAGTGGCCGGCGAGGACGATCGGAAGGGTACTGAGTTCGACGTCGAACAGCGATTTCGCTGCCACGAGCCCTGCGGCGACGATCAAGGGCTGCGCGACGGCGGTGTCCTTGATGGTTTCTTCATCGGAGGTGGTGCCGTGGGCCTTGAGGTCGATGCCTGCGATTTCGCTCAGGGAGGCCAAATGGCCTTCTACGGAAGGGAGCTCCAGCCAAGGGGCCAAAAATCCAGGGGTCTGGGAGCCCTGTCCAGGGCAGACGATTGCAAGCACGTAACCAGCTTTCCAAATTGCCGCGTGAACTACTGGTGTTTGCGTACACCAAGCTCACTGGGTCAGTTTGTAGGAAGTCTACAACGGTTCAACCCGCGGATCGGGTACCGTGACGCTCCGACGTCGCCTTTGGCTGGGCCGAAAGCCTGCCCACAACCAGTGCGGTTTGGAGTACGAAAGCCTCCCGCGGGAGGAGCGGGTCCCACCCTGTGACGTCGCAGACGCGCTTGAGACGATACCGCACGGTGTTCGCGTGGACGAACAGCTCGCGGGCAGTCGCTTCGAGGGAATGGCCGAGTTCCAGATAGGTGCCGAGGGTCTCTACAAGGCCGTTTGAAGCGGCCAGCAGCGGCCGGTAAATGTTCTTGATGAGGGAACGGCGGGCGGCGTCGTCGCCTGAGACGACCCGTTCCGGGAGGAGATCGTCCGCCGCTACAGGTCGCGGAGCCGAAGGCCAAGCCTTGGCAGCGGTGAGCCCTGCAAAGGCCGCCTGGGCGGAGCTGCTTGCCTCCAACAGGGAGCCGGCCTCGGGTCCATAGACCACCGCGCCCGGGGCGAAAAGTTCGCTGAGTTTCAGATACGCGGTGTCGCGGTCTTGCACGCCACCCAGAATCAGGATGAGGCGGTCGCCTTGGATGCCTACCAGTGCGTCCTCAGCGTAGCGTCCGGCGGTCCGGCGCAACTCGCTCACATAGCTTGCGCTTGGTTCCGACGGCGAGTTTCCCACCATCACCGTGAATCGCTCCTGCGCCTTCCAGCCGAGGGCGGCGATACGGGAACGAAGGGCATCGGTATTCTCGCCCCGGAGGATGGCGTCCACAATCAGGGCTTCGAGCCTGGTGTCCCAGGAACCGCGGGACTCGGCGGCGCGCGCATAGACATCCGCGGCGGCGAATGCCACTTCCCGCGAATAGCGCAGGACTGCTTCGCGCAAAGACGGTTGGTCGGCTTCCGGCGCGATCACCGGGACCTGGTCCTCCACCACCTCGACGACGATCCGGATCAGCTGGAGGGCCTTTTGCAGGCTGATGGAGCGGGTCAGCTCGGTGGGAGCATTCCCGAAGACGTCCGTCAGGATCCACGACGGCGAGCTCGGCCGCTCGTACCACGTCACGAAGGCCGCGATTCCGTTTTGGGCAACCAGGCCCAAGGCTGAACGTTCGTCGGAGCTCAGCCGGCTGTACCAGGGCAGCGATTTCTCAAGCTTGCGCATGGTGGTGGTGGACAGCTGCCCCACATTGGCGCGGAGCCGCTTGAGTGTCTCCGCCTTTTCCGGTGTTACCGTGCGCGCGGCCGCTTTGCGTTTCGCGGGGGTTTGAATCGGCTCTGCCATTCCTTGAGCATACGGCGCATCATCCACAAGCTCCATTTGTGCGAAGGCTACAACTGCGATTGGCGCGCGTCACGCGATGGCAGCGCCGTTTGCTGCTTTGTGGCGATTGTTGAAGCCGGGTGTTAAAGCCCGACGGCGGCCCGCACCTTTCGGTGTGGACCGCCGTCGAGATGTTGCTTGGGTTCGTTGTGCTTCGCTGGAAGCTTAGCTTTCGCCGCCTGCCCCGCCGGTGGTGCCGGCGTTGACATCGAGGAGACTGTACTTCTCGATTGCCTGGGCCGCCGCCTGTGCGTCAACTTCGCCCCGGCGGGCGAGCAGTTGCAGGGTCTTCACGACGATGGAGTGGGTGTCGTTCTTGAAGAAGCGGCGTGCGGCTTGGCGGGTGTCGGAGAATCCGAATCCGTCGGCGCCGAGGGAGGCGAATTCGTTGGGGATGAATTGGCGGATCTGGTCCGGGACGGCTTTCATGTAGTCGGTGACGGCGATGACCGGTCCGGTGGCGCCG